>JAFZFY010000207.1 GCA_017555665.1 Pseudomonadota bacterium
CTCCTTCAAGGCAAACCCATCAGATTTTCGCAATGAAGCAAGGCTACGTCAATTGAAATGATCCACATTACCTTAGAAAAAAGTGGCGTTTTGTCCCAAAACGCCACTTATTTCACAGTCTCCGTGACACGTCTCTTGCGCCCCCGAAATCATAATATTGCTTGCGCACAATCCCGATTCCTTTATATTCCCATGATGCGCGTGATACACGTTGTTGGGGATGATGTGTTTTGATAAGGAGGTTGAGGGATGGCTGAGTCTATATTTGAAAATATGCGTCCGTTTGTGATCAAGGTCTTTGTCAATAAGATCATCGGGGATGCGACTGAGGTGAGGGTCGAGTATTGTCATACGAAATTTGGTATGCCAGACCATCTCGTGTTCGCTTCGCTCATGCAGGCATGCGGGAACAATGTTTCCGAGGCGATGAGCCGCTTTCAGGCGATGTCTCAGGCATTCGAGGTCTCTGTGGATGACGCGGCATATCAGCCATATAAAAAAGAATTTGTATATTCATTTAAAGAAAAAGGCATTCATACGCTTAGATTTCGCGGCAATATCAGCTCTATGCAGTTTCGAGACAACCTGTTCGAGGGGGAGTTGCCTAGCATGCGCGAAGCAGAGGATTATCCCGAAAAATGCGCGTACTGGTTTGCCGAAATCGCGCAATGGGGCGATATCCCATGGGGCGACATGTCTTGGATGTTCCAAGGGTGCGCGTGTCTGAATATTACGGCAACCGATGCGCCGGATCTCTCGGATGTCACGCGCCTTTCATATATGTTTGACGGCAATGCCAGCATGAATGCGCCGCTCGCGCATTGGGATACGCATACGATTACCGAGATGAGCGGTATGTTTCAGGATGCCCGCAGTTTTGACCAGCCGCTCAACGCCTGGGATACGCGCAATGTCACGGCGATGGATAACATGTTCAAAGGCGCCGCGAGTTTCAATCAGCCGCTCGATAAATGGGACACCCATAACGTCACAAAGATGTATGGCATGTTCACAAAGGCCAAAAAATTCAATCAGCCGATTGGCACATGGGACGTGAGTCAGGTCGACGATATGAGCGACATGTTTCGGGCTGCGGATGCGTTCGATCAGCCGCTTGAAGACTGGGATGTCGGCCAGGTCGCCGATATGTCGTTCATGTTCGAGGATGCCCCGAGCTTCAACCATCCGATCGGGAAATGGCGCACATCAAACGTGCGGCGCATGCGCTCGATGTTTGCCGGCGCCACGCAGTTTAATCAGCCGCTCAACGACTGGGATGTCAGTCAGGTAGAAGGCTTTTCCTTTATGTTTTATAAGGCCGAATGCTTTGATCAGCCGCTCGATAAATGGGATGTCCAAAGCGCGACCGACATGTCCAACATGTTCATGCACGCTCATAAGTTCAATCAGCCGCTCGGCACATGGGATGTCCGGAATGTCGAGGATTTCTTCAGCATGTTCGAGGATGCACAGGCTTTCGACCAGCCGCTTGAGCAATGGAATGTCGCAAATGCCAGAGATTTCCGGCGCATGTTCTGGGGCGCAAAGCGCTTCAATCAGCCGCTTAATGCGTGGAATCTCGCGAGTGCGGAGCATCTGGGCGGCATGTTCGGCTATGCGGAGCAATTCGACCAGCCGCTCGATGCCTGGAACACATCGAATGTCGGCGACATGTTCAGCCTTTTTGAAGGCGCAGCGCGTTTCAATCAGCCGCTGAATTCTTGGGACACGCACAATGTCGCGAGCATGGGGCGCATGTTTGCCGAAACAAAGCAGTTCGACCAGCCGCTCGACCGCTGGGATACGCGCGCAGTTCAGGGCATGGAGGAAATGTTCTGCGGCGCGGCGCGTTTCAGCCAGCCGCTCGATGCCTGGCGCGTCGATCATGTCGTGGAAATGGATCGCATCTTTGAGGGGGCGGAATGTTTTGATCAGCCGCTTTTCGGCTGGAAACCGGTCGGCATCTTCGCCTTGATGGCCAACATGGTCTTCGATGGCGTGCGTTTTCCGCAAAGCGTGATCGACTATTGGAACGCGCTTGGCCCCACCTTCTATGTGCTCTCGCGCACTGGCTATGTCTGCGCGACCGCCTTCAAGCAGCAGGGCGCGCTTTTCCATACCTATGATAATATGGATCGCATCTCCGATTCCGTATGCCGGCAGATTCTATCAACCATCGGATCCGGCTGGTACCGCCATTCGGACTATCTCTCCTCCATCAGGCGTCTGATCGATGCCCCGGAAAGCGGCAAGCCGCCCTATATCAGCGGCATTTGGGAGCGCCAGCAGGACTTCATGAGCACGCTTAACGATATCGCGCTTCGCGCCGAAGATTATATCTTTGCGCTGCAGGTCACTATCCGCAACAATCAGCTCTGCATCGGCATGCCCGAGCCTGTTGCGCTTCACAAGGCCGAATCAAATGCCTGGCCAGACTGGGAAACGTGATTTCCTTATATAATTAATATAATTTTTATATAAATATCTGCCGTGCTATCTCGCCATTGGCTCGATACGCACGGCTTTCGTCGTTATCTCGCCTGGCGGCTCGATACGCGCCTCAACGCTCGCCTATGCACGCGCTGGATGCGTTCCCTTGCTCTTATGGCAAAGAGGAAATTTAGGGGATACATGCCGTGCATACGGCTCGCGATATTCAGCTGAGCAACGACTCATCAAGCAGGAATTGCTCGACCCCGACATATACAATGCCTATGTCATCGCGGAAGGGCTTTAGATAATCTTTGACGACGACAATCTTTTTGAAAGAATCGGGAATCCTGCGAAGCGATTCTGTCTCCTGAGCCTTCTTTTCTGGATCTGCAATACTCAATGCCGACTGAATATAGAATCTGTCATATCCGCGATTCACAACGAAATCTACTTCGAGCTGTTTTCTCACCTTTTTGTCGTTCGCATCTTTCGTGGATGTTTCTACAACGCCCACATCGACATCAAATCCTCTGCGTACAAGATCGTTATAGAGGACATTTTCCATCAGATGGGTTTCTTCAAGCTGCCGGAAATTCAGACGGGCATTTCTGAGACCTGGGTCGGAGTAATAATATTTGGATGGGGTTTTGATATATTTTCTGCCCTTAACATCATAACGTTCTGCTTTTTGGATTAGAAATGCATTCATGAAATATCCAAGATATCTGTCAATGGTGTCAGAGGCAATGGATATGTGTCTGTCGCTTAAAAAAGTATTGGAAATCTTGTTTGGATTTGTCAAAGACCCGATGCCCGAAGCGAGTATATCGAGCAGAACCGAAAGCACATCCTCGTTATTGGAAATACGATTTCTCTCGACGACATCTTTTAGATAAGTCCTATCAAAGAGAGCTCGCAAGTACCGGCTCTTTTCTTCATGCGAGTCTAGCGAAAGTATGACTGGCATTCCGCCGTATGTATAATATTCCTGCCAGGCGCCTCGCTCGTCGCCTTCAAATGCATTATAAAATTCAGCAAAAGAGAGCGGATATACGCGAATTTCATCCCCCCTGTCTCTGAATTGCGTCAAGATGTCCGTCGAAAGCATTTTGGAATTGCTGCCCGTCACATACACATCCACATGATCTATCTGCATCAGACCAAGCACAACATCAATAAATGTAATTTTAGCATCCGCACCCTCACAATAAGGGTTCTGAATAGCCGACACAAATTGTATTTCATCAATAAAGACATAATATCTTTTGCCTGCATCGGTGATCTGTTCACGGATATGTTTATCCAGCTCTATCGGATTTCTGTATCTCGCATTGGCCGGCACATCCAGCGAAAGCTCTATAATCTGAGAAGATGAAATGCCAGTTTCGAGCAGATACGCCTTGTAAAGATGAAACAGAAGCACAGATTTCCCGCTTCGCCGTAACCCCGTTATGATTTTTACGCGCCCGTTGTCTTTTTTCTGGATCAGCTTGTTGAGATATTGTGTACGCGGCAGCATAAGCTCTCCTTGGGAAATTTTTGCAGACAGGAACGAAAATTCCTCGTCTTCAGGTGAGGTTATACCCACAGAGGGGATAGGCGTCAAATGTCATGCGAGAAATTTTTGCAGACAGGGGTACTGTTCAGCCGAACTCTAAATCATGAGCATTCAATACGCCAGCATTCTTCCAAGCATTTTAGCATATTACATCACACAAATCCAACCATGCCATTTTCGTCTCGGACTGCTGTCTTGCATAACCGTCCATGCGTCCTCTTAAAGAACGCGTGAAATTTTTGCAGACAGGTGCAAAAATTTTAGATGCACACATCCCGATCACCTTGCTCTCCGCATTGTGGTTGCTTCTAACGGCTTTATCCGTTCCAAGGCGTCTGCGCGTCACGATAGGCGATAATTGCGCTATGCATCTTCATGTGTTCGTGATAGTATCAACTCACATTGTGGTATTGGGCGAGATGTCCTCAATTCGGACGGGCTCGAACTGTACCGCGAGCGGGCGAAGTTGCCGTTGGCCATATTCTTCAATACTTATCTAAAATTCCTCATCGAAGGTGGCATCAACGAGTATGAAGATTTTGATATGGTCACGCCACCCGGCTGTATCTCATCATAAAAGTCATTATTTACGTGGTATTTTAGATGAGGTTTTTGGAATAAATAATTTTGTTAATGAAATTATATGGTATTATCGTAGATGGAATATTGAAAGTGTTTCTTTTGCGTCGAATCATGATACCATCCTTTTTTTCAAAAAGGAAAAAACATATTTATAATCAAATGTACATTCCAAAAAGTGAAAAAAGTAGTGCACAAGGAAAATCTTGGAAAAGTGTAATTGGAGATGATGGAGTAAGAAGATCTATTCAAACAGACGAACCAACAAAAGGTGTTCCTATGCCTGATGTTTGGGACATATCTATGATTAATCCTGTAGCTAAAGAGAGAACAGAGGTTAATTATCCCACCCAAAAGCCCGAAGCTCTTTTGGAACGCATCATCAAAGCTTCGTCCAATCCTGGTGATCTTATTTTCGATTGCTTCATGGGCAGTGGTACGACGCAGGCTGTGGCAATGAAGCTAGGACGGCGCTTCCTCGGTGCGGATATCAACATGGGCGCAATTCAGACGACGACCAAGCGATTGATTAACCGTGCTAAAGAACTCAATGGTCAGATTACCAACGAGAAGTATTACACGGGGGTTGAGGTTTACAACGTCAATGACTATGAATTCTTCCGCAATGAACTAGAGGCTAAGCGACTCATCATCGAAGCGCTGGGCATGCAGGCGTTGCCCGATAATAACCTGTGGGATGCGGAGTTAGACGGACGCATGGTGGCGATTCTGGGCATCAATCGCGTAGCCACGGCGAGTGATTTCGAAAAGATCATCGCGAATATGGATATCAACGCCTATAGCCGCAAACAGAGCCAAAATCCAACCAAACCCGTCGAAAAGGTCACGTTCGTATGTATGGGGCACGACCCAAATCTCGGTGCGATGTTCAAAGAAAAGATGGAAAGTCTTGGGCTCATTATCGATCTGGAAATCGTCGATTTGCTCCGCGATAAGAAAGATCTGCGTTTCAAGCGCGAATCCGATGCCGAAGTGGTAATCGTACAAGACATGAAATCGAAGAAATCCTACATCGAAATCAAAAATTTCTATCCGATGAATTTGCTTCAAAAACTCAGTATCGAACATCAGGATATTGAGGATTGGCGCGATCTGGTCGATTCCATCCTCATCGACTGGAATTACGACGAAGGCACGTTTAGCCCCACCATGCTTGACACCCCCGACAAACGCGAAACCGTCTCGGGTAAATACGAAATCCCAGCTAACGCCGGGCGCATACACATTAAGATTACGGACGTTCTCAGCGAAAGCTGGGAAGGAACGATAAAGAATAGGGGATAGTCCTTGGTTACGCCGTCAGACCTTGTTTTGGGCGGGTGAGAATGGTATTCTCCCGACGATGCTCAATTTTGGGCATCGCAGACGAACGGGGTTGGTGATGGAACGAGAGATAACAACAGAGGAAGAAATGGATGAAACCATCGGCGGTTTAACCGACGATGAGTTAACCTACCGTTTTAAGGAAGCGATCCGCATCGACGATGAAATTCGACGCATCAAAGGGTTGCCAGTTGCGCGATACGATATGGCGCGACGGCAATCCTACTTGGAGTATCCGGATGGAAAACGCGAGTACCGAGAGAAAACCTGAGATTCTCGTCTTTGCTGGCCCAAATGGGAGCGGCAAGACGACAATCACGCGTTTGGCCACTCGGATAGGCATCTATGTGAATGCGGACGAAATCAAGGCCGCGTTGAACTGTACGGATCTTGAAGCTGCTCAATACGCCGAAAGGCAACGAGAAGACTTGTTGTCAAAATGCGCAAATTTTTCCTTCGAAACGGTGCTGTCCACAGATAGAAATTTATTGTTACTAAAGCGCGCTAAAGATGCTGGGTATTTCATCAGATGTATCTATGTTCTGACCGATAATCCCGGCGTCAATATCGATAGAGTATGTGTTCGCACACTCAGCGGCGGGCATGATGTCCCCGAAGAGAAGATCGTCCATCGATATTATAAAGCACTAAAACTCGTTCCAGAACTTGTTCCTGTTTGTGACATTATGCATATATACGACAACACGTTTGAACCATTTCGGATATTCAAAAAACGAAAGTCTGTATATTTCTATTGGGAAAACGCCTTCTGGAATCGAAGCAGAATTGAGGAACTGACGGGTGTAACACTTTAGCGGCTATTGGTGTAACACTTTAGCGGCTATTGTATTATTGATACATTGCGGAGTCTACACCATGTCAAAAAATAAAAAGAAACCATCGTCGATACGCCTTTTTATCGATATCTGTGGTCGTTTTATGTCGATCACAAGAAGGAGATTTGGAAAGCATACCAACCTCTAACTCGCGGAATCTTATCCCGTGCGGACTACACAGACGCAAGCGCTTTTTTGCGCAAACCGCAGTACGAAGCCTTCGAGATGTATGTTTTTCTGAAGGAATTTCTGAACAATCCGAGGCTTGGGGATTTGTTCGAAGAGTGGTGCAATAACCGAGGCAATTTTCGGTACGACCAGACACCGTAAAGAAATACAAACGAATGTGCAGCGCAAATTCACGAAATATAGTTTGATTGCGGAATTATCTCTTTACTTGACGCAGCATATCAAGAATGAGGACGGTACTTTGACCATCCGCCATTCACCGACAGAAATATCACAATTACTCGATAAAGCAACAGACGGTATGGATAGAATACTTTGTGAGGTCAACCAAAACAACGATGTATTGTATGATTATCTGATTCCAAAGCTCTTTTCGCTAATGTACAAAGTAGAATATGAGGACGGCGAACCGAGAGAAGTGACTAAATATCTTGTCAAACATGTTTCTGATGACGGTTCATCATCTGATAGGCCTTATTTTGAATTCGTATTCGATGATGATAAATATATATCTGATGAAGATCAGAATTTTAAGCAATTTAGCCAATTGTCAGGTAATGGAAAGAGTTTTGATTTATCAGGCTATGGATTCGATTCGAAGCCGGAACTTGACTTTTTTAGAACGAATCTGTTTGAAAATGAACATATCAAACACATCTGGTTCACGGGTATGTTGACACACGGTCAATCCGAATTTTTAGTTCGTTACATTGACCCTGAATCGCACGCACTACGCTCATATTACCCAGATTTTCTCGTCGAGATGGATAGCGGTAATTTCTGTATTATCGAAATCAAAGGAGAAAATCTGATTCCCGATGCTGATACACAGGCTAAAGCCGAATATGCCTCACGCATGTTTTCGGGGAAACATGGGATGGCTTATCTATTTGTTCCAAGCCACAATGCGCATAGTTTATTGATGGAAATTCTTAGCGATGAGAAAAGTATACAATTTGGTCTGGAACAGATGCATGAAGATGAACGACATGGATTGTTTTAACTGTGCATGATTCTAATCCCGCCACGCATCGCAGATAGTGGCGGGCTGTGAATCGACGTGGCCGCCAATAACTCGCCTAAGCTCCCCGTATGTCCCATGCGGCGCTGTTTACTCACTGACCTCGGGCCCTTGTCACCTCATGGGGCGACAAGGCTTCGACGACATAAAGACATGCAAAACATCGCTAAATCCCTGCACGACAACGGTTTAAAAGCGGAACACTGGATCGTGGTGTAGGGCAAACGAGAGTTCAGGAGGCAACCAACCAGAGAACGCAGCGATATGCATCCAGCTCCCTTAAAATTCCTCGCCTTTCTTGCTTGGGCGAGTTATGCGTGGGGAGGCGGGAGACGTTTCCAAAACGCTCCACACTGTGGAGCGAATTGAGCTGGTCGCATTATCGTATTCAGGGAGGAGAAGTCAGATGACGAACAAAATGCATGAGATGACATCACAGATGCCTTTAGAGACAAAAGACCTGATGGCCGATTTGCGTCAAATCATCGATAGCGCACGTGCCAGAGTTGCCACGACAGCCAACTACGAGCTTACCATGATGTATTGGCATATCGGAGAGCGGATTAACCGCGATGTGCTTGCGAATCAGCGTGCCGAATACGGCAAGCAGATTGTGTCGACGCTGGCGCGACAATTACAGGCGTTGTACGGCACACGCGGGTTTGACGGAAAATCCATTCGACGTATGATGCAGTTTGCTGACGTTTTTCCCGATGAAAAAATTGTCGCGCCACTGGCGCGACAATTGTCATGGTCGCATTTTGTCGAGGTTATTCCTTTGAGGGATGCGCTCCAGCGCGAGTTTTATCTCACCATGGCGGCATCGGAACGATGGAGCAAACGCATGCTGCGCGAGAAAATCGACGGCATGTTGTACGAACGGACGGCCATTGCCACCAAGCCGGATGAACTCATCCGAAAAGAGCTGGCAGAATTGCGCGACGACAATGCCCTTTCGCCCGATCTGGTCTTTAAGAGTCCTTATTTTCTGGAATTTACTGGTTTGAAGGGGATGTACAGTGAAAAAAGTCTTGAAGACAGTCTGTTGGTACATTTGGAGCAATTCATCATTGAACTGGGTAATGGCTTTTGTTTTATCGCACGACAAAAACGCATGATCATAGATGGCGAGGATTTTTACCTCGATCTTCTGTTCTACCATCGGCGATTGCACAGGCTGATAGCAATTGACCTGAAACTGGGTCGTTTTAAGGCGCAATACAAAGGGCAGATGGAGCTGTATCTGCGCTGGCTCGAAGCACACGAGATGGAACCGGGCGAAGAATCGCCGCTGGGACTCATTCTATGTACCGAAGGTGGAGAGGAACAAATCGAATTACTACAGCTCGACAAAGCCGGCATTAAGGTCGCTCAATACCTCACAGAACTGCCGCCTCGCGAAGTTTTACTTCGTCAAATTCAGCAATCGCTCGCTGATGAAAAGACACGACTTGAGTATAAAGAATCCGAACCACAGTAAAACAGCATATTTCAGGACTTTTTATCAAATTTTCCGGATGCTGAGATTTTGCAATCGCGATTGCATAATCTGACTTGGACACACCTAACCAAAGTTTTCCGTGTCGAAGCCCCAGTCGCCATTCATGGTATCTGACCGACGCTACGCGACGTTTACGCATGCGCTTTTGCCCGCTTCTATCCGATAATCCACCGCTCGATCGTGCGTTTATCTTTATCGAAATTTACGCCGATCTTTACGACCTTTTTATCGCCGGCTTCGTATTGGATGGCATAGCCCTTGTCATCGATTTGCTTTAATGCTTCTTCGGCTGTGCCGTCGAGTTTGAATTCAAATAAATAGAGTGTATCGTCGGTTTCGATCAGGGCGTCACAGCGACCTGCTGCGCTGCATTGTTCTGTGCGAACGCTGAATTCCGTCACAAGTGTAAAAATGAGATAGAATATGGTCTTATAGTGGTTTTCGTCCTGCTTTTCGGTGTTATAGGGAATAGAGCTGTAATAGGCGCGGAGCAATGTCATTGCGGTATCGACATCGCCGTCATTGAGTGCGCAGATGAGTTTGATAATAAATGAATTGTTTTCTGAGGCTGTTTTCTTTGTATAATAAGGTGCAAGACCTTTGACAAAGCTCACGCGGACTTCTTCATTTGGAAAACCGAGTGTATATATGCCTCTGTTATATTTTTTTATGGTGACGTAACCGCTCTGATAGAGCATGGGGATTGGAGTTTCCGCATCTTCGAGTGAGACATTGAAATCCATTTCGCTGGCCAGAAAGCCTTCGAGCTCTTCGGGGCGAACGATATAATTTCCTATTAATTTTGTCAGAAACGTCGGCGTGCCTGTCGCGTACCAGTAATTGTTTAGCTCGCAGTCTTTAAGGCTGCGGAGCAGGCTGAGCGGATTATATATATCTGGAGATTTTGGGGTAAAATGATAGCCGTCGTACTTCTTTCTTAAACGCGCAAGAACGGAGGCTTCTGATATGTGCAGTGTCTGAGCCATGTTCTTGATATATGGGGTAAGCGTGGTGGTCAGTTCATCTTTTGTGATGCCGCAAATCGAGGCATATTCGTCTTTCATGCCAATCCTGACCAGATTGCTCATGGCACTGAAAATACTGAGCTGGCTGAACTGGGTGATGCCAGTGATGAAGACAAAGCGCAGATCATCTGTGTTTTGTTTGAGTATGCCATAAAAAGTCTGAAGCTTTTTGCGCATGGCATCAAGTATCGGTTTGTCCATCATGCAATCGAGTAATGGCGTATCATATTCGTCGATGAGTATGACAACACGTCTTTGGGTCACTTCGCGAGCTTTCTTGATCAGTGCCTGCAAACGCGAGGATGGCTGTTTTGCTTCGGAATCTCTGCCATAAATCGCTTCATACTTTTGAAGCATGAGGTCGAGACTCTCTTCAAGACGTTCCAGAGGCGCGTCCTTCATGTTGCTCATGTCGAACTTGAACACGGGGTATTTCACCCAGTCTTTTTCAAGATCCGCAATCGCAAGGCCGTCAAAAAGTTCTTTGCGCCCCTCAAAGTACGCCTGAAGCACCGAAACGAGCAACGACTTGCCGAAGCGGCGAGGGCGCGAAAGGAAAAAGGCATCTTCTTGTCCAGTTACCATGCGGTAAATAATGTCTGTCTTGTCCACGTATAATGCGCCCACTTCTCGCATTTTTTCAAAACTTGATGTCGTGGTCATGATTCCGCGTTCAGCCATAGATACCTCCTTGCGCTTCGAGGTGCATTGCGCACACGGGCAATAGCTTACCGTGCAATGTGTGCGTTGACAAGCCTTTTGGCGCGCTGGATTTCATGGAAGCGAGTGTCAGCTGGCATTTACGCACTCAAAATTAGAGCGGCGTATCGCGTAGCGATAGCCGCTTGGTGAGCCGTAGTGGCGGCCTTGGCCGCCACTAGGCGAATATATAAAATAATAACAATAATATATATTATTTCTTTTTAACTTTTATCTGCTGGCCTTTATGAATCGGGCTGTCGGCCTTGAGGTTGTTGAGCTTGAGCAGATATTCGACGGTCACGCCGTATTTTTTGGCGATTTTTGAAAGCGAATCGCCTTTGCCAACGGTATGAATGATATATTTGCCGGCTGTAGATGTCTTGCCGGTCGACGCGGTGCTTTTGCCGCTCGATTTGGAGGCTGCTTTTGCCGATTTGACGTTCGCATTCCGGCGCGCGTCGATGATTGCCTGATGTTCTTCCGAGCCGCGAATGACTGGGCGAACTTCGTCTTCGCGATAAAAACGCACGTCTTTGAGCGCTTTCGGATCCGTGACATAGATTTGAAGCATCATGTTGGGGCGCAGTTTGGCCCATGCGTCGAGCTCGTTCCAGAGCGCGATTTGGTTGGGCATGACGCCGAATGCGTCGGCGATATCGCGGACTTTGTCGCCTTTTTGCGTTTGATAGAAAACTCGCGTGCGGTCGGCAAACGTGAACTTTTCGGGCGAAATGAGCGCGACGGGCAGCTCTTCGGGCGTTTTGGCGTTGCGCTTGCTGCCCGATGGCACGAGGATTTCCGAGCCGTAGGCGGCGGCTTCCTTTGAGCCCATGCGGTTGAGCGAACGCAGCACCCTCGCGGGAACCCCGATTTCATCGCCCAGTGTTTCGAGCGTTTCGCCAAAGCGAATCGTCATGAAATCGCCATTTTCCTTATATTTCTTGCTCACCTTGTCGAATTTCTCGACAAAGGCCGCGTGCGAATCAAGCGGGATGCGCAGTTCGTAAGTTCCGTCTGGCGGCGTGATGTCCTTGAGCAGTTCGGGATTGAGCTCCTTGAGCGTATCCACGCTGCAGCCCGCCGCTTCTGCCAGTACCGAAAGCCGTGTTTCGCCAGGCACTTCGACGACATCAAAGACAAATGGCGGCTCAGGTTTGATGCCGTCCAGGCCGAATGCTGCCGGATTTTTGCCGATGAGCCCCGCCGCGAGTATGCGCGGCACATATTTGCGCGTCTCGTCATACATCGCGCCGTATTCGACGAGCTTGAAATAATCGGTCGTGTTATACCTGTCTATCGCGACGTTGACGGTGCCCGGGCCGCCGTTGTAAGCAGCCATCGCGAGCGGCCACGAATTGTAACGCGCGTACTGTTTTTTGAGGTATTTGGCAGCCGCATGTGCCGCCTTGATTGGGTCGAAACGCTCATCGACGTATGGCGTGATGCGCAAGCCCATTTCCGCGCCCGTGCCCGACATGAATTGCCACATGCCTGCCGCAGAGGCCGGGCTTTTGACGCGCGGTTTGAAGCCGCTTTCAATCATGGCGAGGAACAACAGGTCGCGCGGGACGTTTTCCTCCGCGAGTGCTTTTTCGAGGGGCGCGCGCCAGCGGCCGAGGCGCTTGAGCCAGGTTTTCATCGTGCCGGCTGCGGCCGCCGAGAAAATCGCGACATATTCCTGTACGGCAGGTTGCGAGGCGCAGTCGATGCCGAACGGCATTTCCAGCGAGGGGCCCGCCGCCGTAATCTGCTTTCGCACGAGCGCGACAGAGTCTGCCATCCAGCGCGATGCCTGACGCTGAAGTCCGCGTTTGGCGCCGCTTTCCTGCGTGCCTTCCAGCAACACATGCATGGCGTTTTCGTGGCTCAGCTCCATCATGTTGCCTGGCATGACGGTCACGGTATGCGTCTGCTCGCTAGACTGTTCGCGTGGCATGAATGTGCGCTCAAGTACGCGAATTTGCTGGATTTCATCGTAATCGTCCGCGCTTTCTGGCGTTTCGAAATCGGACAGCGCTTCGCCAAGGTCTTCTTCGGTGCTATCGTATTCTTCGGCTGGTTCGGGGTCATCTTGCGCAAAGACTGGTGTCGTCCATAACAGCGCGAGCAGGCCCAGCATCCATCGGTATTTCATCGTATCATCCTTGATATTTGTGGAGGGGCGGCGGCTATTTCATACGCCGCCTGTGCGCCGGCTGCTTCGCACGCCGACGCGCGCCGCCTATTTCATACGGCGGCGCCTGCATATTGTCACATTTTTGCATTTTTGAAAAAAAAGAAGCTATAAGCCGCTCGCCGGGAGCAGGATAGGCTGGTCGCGGAAAACATAGGAGTACTGCGGATGCCAGAGGGCAAGACTGTATCGGATGCGTTTGAAGTGTGGCCCGTGGGGAAGCATCACTATCGCCATGGTTCGGATATTTTAGAGATGCCCGATGGCTGGGTGTTTGTGGAGAGCGGTGATGCCGCGCTGACGCGGCGTATCAAGGCGCAATGCGATCATTGGGTCGTGATGGGGAAATATAAGAACCGCGTGACTGCTCAGGGATTGTGTGCGCCGGCGCAGGCTGTATCGGGAATTCGCGCCGAACTTGAGGCGGAGCGCAGTGATCCGGCTTATCAGAAGAAGCTCGAAGCCGGACGGAAGTATCGCGAGGCCAAACAGCAGGATTATGTGGCAGATTTTGAACAGGAAGTTCTGGCGTTCCTGAACTTTCACGCGCGCTGGTCAGTGCTTGCCAAAGCGCTTGCGCACGCAGTCACAGCACATGCGACGCCTGTGGGAAGCGGTACGGTTGCGCGCACGCAGAGAATCCCTGTGTCGGAACGCGCACAAGCGGCTGTGATTGCTTGGTTGAGGCACCAGACATCGAGCTATGATCAGATGTATATTCCGCGCGTTGCGGGCGCGCGGCGCGATGTGCGGCGCAAGATTGCCGAGCGTTCGCGCGAGATTTTGGATAAATACAGGTCGGGGGCCGATGTCGATTTGAGCGCGTGCCCGCTTGCGCAGGCCCTTGATTTTCAATGAGATGCGAGGGAGGGGCGGCGGCGTATGGCGGCAACCATAGGCGCCGCTGGCGAGGCGTATGCGCAGCATAGCCGAGCCCGAAAAAAGAAACAGAGCCGTATGGCGTCAGCCATAGGCTCTGTATGTGAGGCGTATGCGCAGCATAGCCGAGCACATAAAACAAAAAAGGCGGCTCGAAAGCCGCCTGAATATTATTGCTGCATCATCTTTTTGACGAGGGCATCGACGCGTGAATCGACCCAGTTCTGAAGCTGTGGCTTGACTTCGGCCTGAATGAGCTTCTTGAGGTAGCTGTTGACGATCGCAGGAAGAAGGCTCTTGACTGCGGCGATGACTTCGGCGCGGATGAGCGCGGGATCGACCTGCGGTGCCTGGGCTTGCGCCTGAGCTTCGGCGACTGCCGGGGAGAGGGAAGGCACGGGGGTCTTGGGCGTTGCGGAGAAGCTGCGTTTTTCAGCAGGCATGGGTGCAGCGGGCGTGCCGCCCTGGATCGCGGGCTGATTGGTGACCGTGGCGCTGGTGGAGGATGTGATGGAAGCGCCAGCGGATGCCGGGAAGTTGAACCGTGCCGGAGGCGGGGCCTGACGCGGCGCGCTGATCGGGGCGATATGCGGTACGGTTTTGCCCGGTGTCGGGGGAAGTTTGGTGCTGGCGAAATCCGTCGGCTTGGCGAGACCGCCCATGGCGATCGGTTTGATCGGGGGCAACGCGTTGGTCTGAATCTCTTTGGGCGGTTCTGGGAGGGACTCTTTGACTTCTGGCTCGGCTGGGGCTTCTGCGACGGCATCGGCGGCTTCTGCGGCCGGCGCCTGGGCGCATGCTGCATCGGCGGCGGCATAGAAGGCTTCTGCCTTGAATGGCTTCATCAGAACGGAGACGGCTCCCGCTTGAAGCGCCTGCTCTTCCGAGAACGGCGCGTACTGGCCGCCAAGCATGATCACGGATGCCTGGGATTTGATCGATGATACAAATTCGTAGGCATCCATATCGGGAAGCGTGTAGTCGACAAACACGACTTCGGGATGTTCTTTCTGGATGATGCTACGACCTGCCGCTGCGCTGTCTGCGGTCAAAAGGCGGTCATCCATACCCTTGTATATCCATTCGCACAGCGTCCGTATCGTTTTGCTGTCATCAATGACGAGAACTTTTTTCATGCCTGTTTCCTATATTTTGACAAAATCAGCACTTTTATTTCTGGAACGAACCAGAAGGATATGCGACTGATATTTTATCAGTAACGCAGAGAACGGTCAAGACTCTTTAAAGTCGATGGGGGGATGTGCCGCGTCGTGCATTCCGGCTTTGAGCGTCTCGTAGAGCGTCTGGATGAATTCGCGGGGGACTTCCTGGCACCGTGATCCGATCTGTGCGATGAGCTCGGACTGTGAGATTCCAAGGAGATGCGCGAGCTGCGGGACGTCGACTGGGTCATCTGTCTCGAACGCGAGGCGGAGTTCCGCGAGCCGCCACGCCTGCGCCCAGGGCTTGTCGTGCATGCGTCTGAACGGCGGAAGCGCGAGCGTGTTGCTCGCATGGCCGCAGAACATCAGGTTGAGGAAGGTGTCGATGAAGTCGCGCACGAGTATCGGGGGGACGGCTTCGCCGCGTGCGTAACGGAACATCGCCGTCATGCCCTGTACAAATGCCGAATCTTCCGAAAAGGGCAGGGCTTGCTGCGGTGCGCCGAGCCAGGCGTTCTGGACGGCGCGGTCTGCCTGGATGACGAGCAGAAGGCGGCGGCATTCGGCGTGGGCTGTCTCGTCTGTCAGTTCATTGAGCTTCATGGCCTGCCTGTTTGGCTGGATCGAGGTTGTCCTGAATGGCCTGCATGACTTCGGGATGTTCGGCTTTGCCGGCATAGCGCAGGGCGCGATCCCGGCACAATTCGGCCTCGCGTGTATTGCCTGTATCGGTATGCGCGCGGTAGAGCATGCTGTCTGTGATCGCTGAATTTTCGGCATCGCCGACGGAGCGGTAGAGCATCCCGGCAAAGGTGAGCAGGTCGATGCGTTCATTGGGCGAAGCGGAGGCGGCTTTGGCCGTGCACACGCCTGCCAGCACTTCGCGGTAGTCGAGCGCGCGCCAGACGGAGAGCGTTTCCGAATACGTCTGGGCATCCACCGGATGTCCGGCTGAAGCCTGGCTCATGGCGAGTTCTGCCATCAGATGGGCGTATGCGCGGAGCTCTCCGGCTGTCTTTTCGTAATCGGCGAGCGTCTTGTAGGCGCTGAGCGCGGCTTCCGGCGCGAGACCGTTCTGGATGATCGCCGTCCACAGCTTGGCTGCGAGGTTCGGCGCGCCGATATCATCAGCCGCCAGCGCGAGTTCGAGCAGCCGCTGCGTCGATTCGGTGCGTGTCGCGCTGATCGCCTCGAACCATAGCTTTTCAAACGGCTCCGTGGCGTGATCCTGGCCTTCGGAACACGCGTCGTCATCGGTCTCGATGCGTCCGGCGCAGAGCGCCATTTCATCAAAGGCGTGCCATTTGCCGGCGCGCGTGAGCGTGTGCTTGATGGCCTGGATATGGGCATCGGCACCCGGCATGTCTTGAGCCATCAGAAGCGCGCGGATCATGAGCTTTTGACTGTCTGACGGGAGTTTGCCGGCTTCCGAGGCGGCCTTGTTGAAGACCTGCGAGAATTCCTGGGCGCGGCCGGTCATCGCGAGTATCGCGGCGGCGGCTGCCCGGATGACGGCGTTGTCTTTCGTCTGGGCGAGATAGCTGATCAGCTCAAGCGCGATCTCGAGCGCCCAGTCGTCGCGTTCGAGATCGTGATAGGCCTGCGCCAGCATGGGGGCGAGTGCCGCACGGGTGGCGGCTGAGGTGCTGCCGCGCCAGGTCTGTTCGAGCAGAAAGGCGGCACTGGCGTGGTGCCCGAGCATCGCAAGCGCCTGTGCCGTGAGCTGCGCTGCGGCTGTTTCGGGGCTTTCCGTGTCCAGCGTGACGGGAAAGAGATCGTCGCGAAGCCTGAGCCCTTGGTCGAGTACGGCGATCTGCCGGTCGTCTTCGCGCACCGCGATCGTAAGCGTTTCCGTCTGTGTGCCGCTCATCTCGGCGATCGCTTCGGTCACGGTGGGGCTGGTCTTTAGATGCTCCAGACGCACATGCGAGATGCCCGGAAGCTGCATTTGGGCGTGCATCGCGTGTATCGCGTTCTCGATGGCCTGCAGTTCGGCCTCGGGATGATTCGGAAAGCGTATGACGACATCGAAAGCGGGTTCTGCCGGGGCATCGAGAAGAATGAAAACGGGGCTGTCTGGGCATACGCCTGCGGCGCTCGACAGCCTGACCGTGTCGCCCGGCTTCTCTGGTTTGGCGGTGACCGTGAACAGTGCCGTCATCTGGTTCGCGAGCCTTCGCGCGCTCCCCGTATCATCCAGCGAGAATGCGCCGTAAATCTCGCCGCCCTCAATGAGATCCTGCCCCGTGAGCGTCGTGGCAACGGGCCCGTCCTGGACGGGACCGGCGGCAAACACGAGCCGTTTGGTCATGGCATGCAGTGCCCCAGATACGGATTCTGAGCCGGAATACGGCTCGATGTTCAGCCGTGTGGTGCGGATGCCCGGCTGGAACGATGCCATTTCCAGGCGCGCGGTGCTGGGCGTGCGCTCCGCGATCCGGGCGGTGACGAGCGTGGGGCGCGATTCGGCATCGGGCCACGATGCTCCCGGCGTGAGGCGAAGCCACGTGCCTGATGCAAAGCTCTGATCGTTGGCAAGACCGACGATATACGCGCCTTTGGCGACAAAGGCGACATGCGGCGCGCCGGATACCTGCTCCGGGGCAAACTGATAGCCGCGTTCGCGTGGCACATCACGGATCGGCGCTGTGGTCGTGGCGCATCCTGCGGCCACGGCGCACAGGGCGCATAAGCCGGCACATAGCGTTCGGATCAGGCGTGGGCGCTTCATGATACTCGCTCAGACCCTTCGGCGTTTGCCTTCGCTCGCCGTGAAGCCTTTGGGCACTTCGGTGCAGCCGCTTGCCGTGCATGCGGCGATCTCCATTTCGGAAGTGTCAAAGTTTTCGATGGCGACATTCCTGAGCACGATCGAGCGAAGCGAGGCGATTCCCGTGATGTTTTTGAGGCAGCCGCTCGTGATCGTCAGGGATTCGAGCGAGCTGTCTAAAAGGTTCATCTCTTCGAGGCTGCACTCTTTGAACTGGCAGTTCGTGAGCTCAAGCGCTTCCGTGTCTTCTGGCGCGATGATCTGCGTCTTGTGGAGCACGCATCCGTCGAACGAGGCTTCCGCGAGGATCGAGCCCGAAAATGTGCAGTTGTGGAACGAGCAGCCGTTGAAAAATGCGCCCTGAAGGTTGAGGCTGTCGAAAAATGTGCCGTCAAAAATGCACGCTTCCCATTCGGTATTGCTGCAATCGACGGTGTGGATCCGCATCGCGCCGATCTGAGCGCCTTTGATGCTCGCGTTGTCGAGCGTCGGCTCCCTGTCGTTGGAAAGTGCTTCGTTAAAGAGTGCTTCGTCAGAGGCCTGGATCGATTTGAGGAGTTCTTTTTTGCTCATAGACAAAAGGGACGCCCTCTTGTGAGGGGGAGGTCATGGCCGATAATCGGCGGAAATACATCTGCCGCAGTCACGTGTGCTTGCGGCATGGGGGAATATAAATCAGTCGCCCTGTGCGGGGCAATTATTCAGGCATGTTTGCTTTTTTTTGCAGGGGGATGAATCCCCCTGCGCGGCTATGTGCTCGCCAGGGCGGCGCGTGGCGCGTCGCCCTGGTTCCGCGCAAACGCCGCTACCCCCTCGACACCTCATGTATTGCATCGCGGAGGCTGCTGTGTCACGGCAGGTCATGCGCGCCTGAATGAGACATACAGCGAGCCGAAATCGCCGTCTGCATTGAGCACCGGGGCATATTCGATAATGCGTTTGTCGTTGCGGACGATATCGAGTGTATAGTTTTTGATGACGGGATCGCCTTCGCTGCCTAGGCCTTTTCCGCACACGATCAGGGCATAGGCCTTCTTTTCGCGGATACATGCGCCGATGAACTCGTCCAGCCTTGAGATGGCGGCATTGAGCGTCATGCCCCTGAGCTTGAGCGTGATGACGATGCCGTATCGCGCCTCGTGCCGTTTGACATCGTGCAGGAGCTGTTTCTGCGCTTTTGTCATGGCCTCGTTCATATCCGGGCGTTCGATGAGGTCGTCGCCTTTCTCGATCTGCGTGACGGCGACAGACGGCTCGATGTAATCCGTCCGCATGCCGGGTTCCGGCGTGTCTTGGGAGACGTTGACGGGTTCGAGGGTTTCGAGTGCGGCGGCATTCTGGAGGTATTTGCCCTTGTTGCGCGTTTTATGGACGGGCTTTGGCGGCGGCGTCATGCGTTTGACATTGGAAATGGCCATTTCCTGGGTGAAGATGGCGAACTCCCGTTCGTCGTCGCTGAGCGTGAGCGGCTTTTCTTCCTGCGGTGCAGCCTTTTTGGGCGTGTCCTTGACGTTGAACTTTGCCTGGTAGATATCGACGCCTTCGAGCTCCATCATGGATGCGGCAAAGATCTCGGCATCGGATAGGTTGGATCTGTCATGGAGGTCTTCTTCGGTAAACCGCAGATCACGCCTTGCCTGGGCCTCTTCGCGAGCCCGTGCCTCTTTGCGCACGCGTTCCTCGGCTTCTTTTTTGAGCTGTGCCTGCGAGCGCGCCTCGGCTTCTTTTTTCTGGTTTTCCTGGAGGGATTTAAGGCTGGAGAAAGCGCCGTTTGAGAAGCCCTTTGAGAGGTCTAGGCTCATGGAAGCAGGCGTGTTCGGGTGTTTTTTTTTGGCCATTTCTGGACCTCGGTCGGGGATTGCCGCCGGGATGCCCGGCGGCAGTCAGGGGAGGCATCGGCGCTTAGCCGATATAGTCACATTTGAGATAGGGCTTGAGGGCTTCGGGCACGCGGATGCGGCCGTCGGCTTCCTGATAATTCTCCATGATGGCGACGAGCGTCCTGCCGACTGCAAGGCCGGAGCCGTTGAGCGTGTGCACGAACGCGGTCTTTTCTTTGGCATCGGGCGTGCGGTAGCGGATGTTTGCACGGCGTGCCTGGAAGTCGCCGAAATTGGAGCAGCTGGAGATCTCGCGGTAGCAGTTCTGCGAGGGGAGCCAGACTTCGAGATCGTAGCATTTGCGTGCCGAGAAGCCCATGTCGCCTGCGCTGAGGAGCATCACGCGATACGGAAGATCAAGGCGTTTGAGGATCTCTTCGGCATCGTTGACGAGCGCCTGGTGTTCGGCTTCGCTGTTTTCAGGCGTGGTGAACTTGACGAGCTCGACTTTGTCGAACTGGTGCTGGCGGATGATGCCGCGCGTGTCTTTGCCGTAGCTGCCCGCTTCGAGACGGAAGCATGCGCTGTAAGCGGCGTATTTGATGGGGAGCTGATCGGGCGTGAGCAGCTCGTCGCGATGCAGGTTGGTCACGGGCACTTCTGCCGTCGGGATCAGGAACATGTCCTCGTTCGTCTTGTAGGCATCTTCCTCAAATTTGGGGAGCTGGCCGGTGCCGGTCATGGACGCGCGGTTGACGATATACGGCGGCATGACGAGCTGATAACCGCGTTCTTCATGGCAGTCGAGCATGAACTGGATCAGGGCGAGTTCAAGCCTGACTGCAGCGCCTTTGAGGAACGTGAAGCGAGCACCAGAGACCTTTGTGCCGCGTTCAAAATCAAGGATATCCTGCGCTTCGCCGAGGTCGTAATGCGCCTTGGGCTCGAAGTCGAAGGTGCGCGGCGTGCCCCATCTGCGGATCTCGACGTTGCTCTCCTCATCGGGTGCCTGAGGCACGTCATCGGCAGGAATGTTGGGGATGTAGAGCATCATTTTGGCGAGCTCTTCGTCGATCTCGGCTTTGCGCGCGTCGATGGCCTTGAGCTCCGCGCTCATCGCCTTGAGCTCTGCGCGGAGCGCTTCGGCCTGCGCTTTGTCGAGTGTGCGCATCTGGTCACTCGCCTGACGCTGCGCAAAGCGCAGCTGGTCGTATCGCTGGATCTTGGCGCGGCGTTCATCGCTCAATGCGCGAAGTGCATCAAAATCGACTTTTGCATTGCGAAAACGAAGGCCATCAATGACTTTATCTAGGTTGGCAAGGACATATTTGACGTCCAACATATCGGGAATCTTCTCCATAAACATGGGCTGCGGGATTGCAGTCTGCGCGCTTTTTACTCCACATTGGGGATGTGTTTCAAGATGCGCCTACACGGGCATACATAAAAACGTCACGGTTCAGCCCATAGACGTTTCAAAAGTATGGGGAGATTGTGGGACAGGCGGCAGGCAGTCATGAATAAACAGCCGTAAACAGCACAAGCGCTTTGGCCGGGCGCTTATGCCGGATTCATGTAAATGCGGTGCCTGCGCAAAAATAGCTTGCCAGTATGAGGTCTGTCGGGCATCATTTATGGGGTATTTCTTTGGCCATAGGGAGGTTTGGCAGATGGCATATGCAGTTCAGTATACGTTAGGTGTTTTGACAGGTGCATACGCACGGAAATACAGCGTGATCATTTACGATGCAGCGCGTCTGGAAGGCTTTTTGCGCGCAGAGGCGAGCCCGCTTGCGGGGATTGCCGTGGATGGTTCTCGCCGTGAGTTTGATCCCTACGAGTGTTTTCAGGGGGTGATGAAGATGCTCAAGCGCGATGGCAAAAAGCAGTTCTGCACCGCGATCGTGCGGACGGACGAGGCCGGTGAGACACGCGGCATTCGGTTTGAAGACGCGGATGATGCCGGGGCTTTCTCGGTGGAGGCGTATGGATTCGGCGGCGTGATCAGGCGTGGCGATGTGGCTGAGGCATTCGAGACTGTGCAGGGACAAAAGGCTTCCTATCGCGCGGAATGCGCATCCGTGCTGAGCGTGTTCAAGGAAGAACTGATGAACTTGCTGAATCTGTGCGAGGAAGGCATGGCTAAAGATTCCAAGATCATCGCGCAGACGGTTCCCAATGACACGCCGGCACCGGCACCGCTGTTTCAGCTCTGATGAATCGGAGGCGAGATGGACACCTCTGTTAAAGACAAAGAAGAGAGTCAGGGTTTTAAGCGGGTATATTTTTTCAAATATTTCCTGACCGATGAGGACTGGAACGCGCGTCATGCCTATCATGTGCAGAAGATCCGTCACCATCACGTGTATTTTCACGGCATGGGGATCGTCAACGGCGACCGTGACCTGCTTGTTCGCGCGGAAAATGAACCGTGCCTGAAAGTGGATGTGACGCCGGGGGCCGCGCTCGATGGTCAGGGCCGCGAGATCTACATTCCGGTATCGGACAGCGTGACGGTCGATCTCGAAAAGTTCGTGCTTCCGCTGACGATCTATATCAAGGCCGTGTATCAGGAAATGGCATCGGATCGCGTGCGCCTTTCGGATGGACGCATCGAGAATCGATATTTCCGTGAGACATACCGCTTTATCGTGAGTGACAAGCCCGCCGATGACAATCAGGTGGAACTCGCCCGCGTCGCGGTGACGGCGGACTGCACGGCGATCACGAATGCGCTGGATCCCGATATGCCGGGACCCAACGAGATCGATATGCGTCACCGAAAGCTCTTGCCATGCACGCGTTCGATCAGCCGTGAGGTCTATCAGACGCTCCGGCGGCTTTTGCGTGACCGAAAGGCGGCATTCGACCGCATCGGCGGTCATTCCAAAATGCCGGAAATCGCGCTTCTCGGGCAGAATTTCAGCATCATGTCCGAGCTGATCGATTCCCAGGTGCTGACAGAAGCGGCACTTGGCGGCATCCTTCGGTTCTTCCAGTTCTTTGATGAATGCCTGCTGCAGTGCGTGACGCGTAGCGTGGAGCCGCTTTTGCTGGATCGTCCGGAATGGAAACGCCATGTGGACAACTGCCGCGCGTTCAGGATCCTTCTGGATGAGCCGGGCAAGTCGGTGCTACAGAAGCTTCAGATGGCGCTCGTGCAGCTCGAAAAATTGTCGATCTCATACGCGCATGTGGGCCGTCTCGTGGGCAACGACAGGCGCATTTACATTCCCGGCCAGGTCAAGCCGCTTCCCAAGACGTACCCGATTTCGGGAAGCTGGGATTTCGTCAAGGTCTGGTCTGCTGAAATGCCCGAGATCTTCAAAATCGACGATCTGGAATGGCGGCTGATCGGCGAGCTGAACATCACCGATGAGGAATCTGAAAAGCGATACAAATTCAGGATTCGCGAATGCCGCGATATCTGGAAGAACAGGCAGCGTCTGTTTTTCCCTGATGGGGCTCAGATCGAAGATACGGGTGTCGCGCATGAAGGCGGTTATTCGGAATTCGAGATCTTTGGCGTGATTCCCGATACGCACCTCTGCGTCATCCGCATGATGGACTATGCGCGTGGCGATTATGAACTTCTGATTCAGGCCAATGACCAGAATGTGGGCATTTCGACATGCGAAGGCTATGACCGCCGTGCCCGGTGGCGTAACTGGCCGTTTGTGATCCCCTCCTATTACGTCAATGATACGGTGATCAAGATTCGGCAGACATGCCTGACGGCAGACCGTGATATCAACATGTTCCGGTACTGGTTTTATCAGCCGATCGACTGGTGATGTATGCCGCTCGCAAGGGCGGCATGCGATTTTGCCCCAAGGCGTTTTCGGCGTGTCATTCAGGCAACAGGCGGTCGTGAGCCGTCTGAATTGCGCTTGAGATATTGCCGCACATAGGCGCGACGGGCGTTGAGTCACGCATGATCGAGCGGTCGGATGGCTCGTAACTTTTATGTGTGCGGAAATAACTAAAATAATTGAGTTAATGCGCGAGTTGGCATAGAATGACTCGAAGTATGCCGTGATTTTGCGGTTTAGATTGCGTCTCATATAGGGAAATTATATGGCAATATGTCCAATTTGTTCAGGTGAAGGCGAGCTTTGTAAAGAGTGTCCAAAGTGCCATAAGCACTATGTTGAAGAGGCCGATCTGCGCAAAGCCCAGTATGATGAGCTTCTCGGTGATCTCATCGGCGGGCAGTATGTGCCTCTTGCGCTGATTGGCGAAGGCGGCATGGGTAAGATTTACCGTGCGCGGGCCAAATACACAGGGCAGGTGATTGCGCTGAAAGTGCTCAAGAGCGACTATATGGACGATGAGACGCTCAAGGATCGCTTCTTCCGCGAAGCGGAAGTCGTTGCGGCCTTGGATCATCCCCATATCGTGAAACTCTACAGCTGCGCGCCAGATCCCGCGCACAATACGATTTTTATGGCAATGGAGCTCCTCAAAGGACGCACGCTTTTTGAGATCCTCAGCAGAGATGTGCCCGATGTCAATACGATGCTCCGCTTCTATCTGGAGATCGCGGATGCGCTTTCGGAAGCACATAAAAAAGGCGTTTTCCACCGCGACTTGAAGCCCGAAAACGTCTTTGTCGTAAAGGATGATTCCGGTGTCGAACACGTGAAAGTGCTTGATTTCGGTTTTGCACGTCTCCAGGGCGCCGCGAAAAAACTGACGATGGCCGGTGTCGCGTTCGGTACGCCGCACTATATGAGCCCTGAACAGTGCATGGGCATGATCGATATCACGGCTGCCGTTGACGTGTATGCCTTCGGCGTGATGCTTTTCCAGGCCATTTCTGGTGCCGTTCCCTACGACAGCGCGACGAACTCCCCGATGGAAGTCATGCACGCGCAGGTCTATGATCCCATTCCGACGTGCAAGCCGCGTGAAGGCTATCATGTCTCCAAACGCCTGATCGAATGCGTCTACAAATGCATGAGCAAGGAGCCGAAAGACAGATATCCCGATTGTAGCGCGGTCTATGCGGATCTCGTCGATATTTCGAAAGATACTGAGGAAATCAGCGCGGAATACGATCGCAAGACGATTCTCAGCCCGACGGTCGTCGAGCCGCCCAAAAAGAGCAGCACGTTGAGCAGCCTGGGCGATAAAAAGATCATCATTCTGGCGATTGTCTTCGCCATCCTGCTCGCCTCTGCGGTCGCCCTTGTGCTCTTCTTGCTCCGTTAATATCGTGAGGCGGCTGAGCTGGTTCGTCTTTTATGTCTGCGTGATATGCCTTTTTCCCGTTTGTGCACACGCAGACCCCTTGCTCAGACGCGCCTCGCTGGAGTTCTCTCTGGAAGAATACCAGATCAGGTTCGTTTCGGATGCGCCTGCGCATGGCGCCGGGACTGCTGTCGGCATCGGTCTGGGCTGGCAGCCTGTATCGTGGTTTGCCGTGCATGGCGCCCTCAATGCCTCGTGGCTCTGGCTAGTGGACGCTTCCTTGGTGTCGCGTCATCTCAACGGCATGACCGAAGATTCGCATTTCGGAAGCCTGGGGCTTGAGGCTGCGCTCGATTTCCAGCTCAGTTCTGGCATCGCCGGCGTGACTGCCACGGCCGGAGGGCGCAGCTATTTTTCGCGGTATCGTGCCGGGATCTTCGTGCTATATGCCGGCTGTGGCGTGTTCGCGCAGCCGATTTACGGCGATCCTTCGGGCATTCGTGCCATTCGTTTTGGCGCAGATGTGCGCTTCTGGCTGCTCGATCACTTTGCCAAGATATTCGACGCGCAGGCGGCGCGCCCCGAACTCGTGATCTATATCAGGCTCGCGATCTAGCACACACACGGCTGCGAGGTGCGTGCGCAAAGGTGCATGAATACGAAGCGTGCGCGTTTGTGGCGTGCCGACTCTCGGGCGATTGCTCGCTTGTGGCATCAAAGCTTGAGTATCTTTGGTTCGCCCGGCGCGATGGAGATGCGTGAGGATGCGTATTTGGCCTGTTCGAGCGCATCGGCATCATAGCTTTTGAGCGTCTTTGATTTCGGTATGGCATAGACTTCGAGCTGGATCTCTTTGCCGAAAGCATTGAAGCCGCTGATGGCTGTCTGGGTGTGCGCGACGAGATGGAAGACGCGCTGCGTCCGGTCGTCGAGCCTTCGGGCGACGAAATAGACATTGGGGTTGTCTTGGGCATAGACCATGAGGCTTCCGTCTGCCCAATCGAGGGTGATCGTTTCCAGCTTTGTGTCCCGCATCTTGGCATCGACTTTGAGGCTCACGGTCTTTTTGACGCATTTCTTTTCGCAGGTGAGCGTCATGCGGTAGGAGCCAGGCACCAGCGTGAGCTCCAGATTGCCCGACGCATCGGCGTTATAGCGTTTGCCGTTGATGAAGGCGAATGCATCGTAGGGGAACAGGGGCTGCGTGAAAGTGACGGTTTCTGGGCTGGCAGGGGCGGCCGGTTTGGGCGTGTCAGCGGGTTTGGGCGTGTCAGTGGGCTTGGACGTGTCAGCTGCAGGCGTTTGCTCGGCAGCAGGCTGCGGCGTGGCGGTGGCCTGCGTTTCCTGTGCTTTTTTAGGCGTTTTGATGCGGTGCGGCCGGTTGACTGCGACAACTGCAGAGATATGCATCTCATCGCCATCGAAGACCGTCTCAGGAATATCGTCCGCATTTTCGAGATCGCTGCGCGCTTCCTGCTTTTCGAGGATCGATTCTCTGAACGAGCTTTCGAGATAGCTGTACCAGCGGTCGTAGATCTCGGCGAGGAACTGGGAATCGGTCGTGACTGGCTGAGCATCCTGGGCGTCTGTTGGGGCGGGCAGATCTGTTTCGGCCTCTGAACTGGGGGCTTTGCCGTTTTGTGCGCCGCCTTGTTGCGCGATATCTTCAGGCGTGTTCAGGGCAGTCTCGTCCTCGTTTTCGTCCCATGGGGGGAAGAAGATCGCGAGCCCGGCGAGCACTGCGGCGCATGTCGCCAGCACGCCGATCAGGATGCCTTTCTTGACGACGTTGCCGGTCCGCAGGTTCTTGAGCAGATGGTTTGCCGTTTCGTCATCGGGGTCATAGGCGAGTACGCAATTGAGGTTTTCGAGCGCGACCGGAAGCATGCGCTGCCGGATCGCGAACTGCGCGGACGTGTTGAGCGTGCCCTTGATTTTGGGGATGAGGAGCGTGTTATACGCCTCCGGATCCTTGTAATATTTGGTCACGATGTCGGGATAATTCTCAAGCTTGAACGGGCGGAGCTGGTCGAGCAGGGCATTCTTGAGCTCGGCAACGGTCTGGTAACGCTCTTTGGGATCCGTCTTGAGGCATTTGGCGACGATTCTGTCGATATTTCTCGATATCGTGAGATGATGCCGGCTCGGCAGCTGGTAGACGTTGTCGAGGATGGCTTTGAACACTGCCATCGGCGTGGATCCTTGGAACGGCAGTTCGTTCGTGAGCATGTAATAGAGCACGGTGCCGAGCGAAAAAATATCGCACGAAAACGTGTAATGTTGCCCTTCGATGATCTCCGGGGACATGTGTGCCGGCGATCCGATCAGGCTTCCGGAGGCCGTCATCCTGTCGGCATCGAGGATCCTTGCGATGCCGAAATCCATGAGCTTGAGCACGCCGTCCGACGAAAACATGATGTTCTCAGGCTTGATGTCGCGGTGGACGATGCCGGCGTTGTGGGCATGCTCGATGGCATCGCAAAGGCTGCATGTCATGGCGATGGCCATTTCGGGCACTTTTGTGGGGTGTTTCTGGATGAATTCCTTGAGCGTCGGGCCTTCGACGAGCTCCATGACGAGGAATTGCGACCCCGATTCGTCATCATGACCGGCATCAAATATCTCGACGATATTGGGCTGGTGCAGTTTTGCAATCGCTTCTGCCTCGCGCAGGAATCGGCTGGCGCTTTCCTGTTGTGACGCGAGGAACGGATGCAGCAGCTTGAACGCGACACTCCTGTTGAGGCGCATGTCGAGGGCTTTATAGACGACGGCCATGCCGCCACGGCCTATCTCTTCCTCGATCTTGTATCTGGCTGCAACGATGCGTGAAGTCATGTGAAATCAACGGGCTGAGTCACGGACATGAAGCCGTGTGTCAGATATTTTGGAGCCGCATACGGCGCGTTGTTTTTTTTGAGACGTTCTGTGGAACGTCTTTACTCGCCTATGCGGCGCTGCCGCATACGGCGCGTTGTTTTTTTTGAGACGTTCTGTGGAACGTCTTTACTC
>JAFZFY010000020.1 GCA_017555665.1 Pseudomonadota bacterium
ATTTTTCGAGGCTTTGACGCCCTCGATACGCGCTTTGCGCGTTAACATCATATGCCGGGATTTTGAGCTGAATTTTTCGAGGCTTTGACGCCCTCGATACGCGCTTTGCGCGTTGACATCACATGCCGGGATTTTGAGCTGAATTTTTCGAGGTTTTTATGTTGCCTTGTCTTGGCTGGAAGTCTCTGGGGCGTTGGACGCATCAGGGGCGTCTTTCGGTTCGGGTTCAACCGGAATATATCGTGTGGAAAGCTCAGCAAATCGTTCATACGCAAGGATAAATCGCCGCACGATGGCTTCAAATTTCAGTCGTGTCTCTAGACCTGTGCGCTTGGCATTGAGCTCAATGATAATGCTATGAGGTTTGAATGTGATATCCAATCTGCCCAGCTGATCTAAAGCATTCAGGCACTCCACTACCCCATGCTGCTTCAAAAAAACATGAAATGGCGTAAAATGCTCAATGCCTTCAGTGGCATCCAAATGGTGCCGAAGCGTGCCATGCAATTTTAACTTGCGCTGCCCAAGTCGGCAAACTCGCTGAAATGCCGTGAGTGCAAAGATTTGAAGATCAAGCAGGCATGGATCCACGGGTGTGATAGAGATTCGGCTTCTCGGCGTTGTCATCCAATGGTCGATCTTTATCTCCATATTGTGAAATGTGATGAGCTGGACGTTCTGAAGCTTGCCTTCCGAAAGCACCGGCGGAGATTGTCGGCACTGGGCGCAGCAATACCCGATCTCGGTTCGATGTGCGGCATCAAGCGATTGAATCTCGGCACCACAGTCACAACATCTCAGGCCGGTGCGATCCAGCGGAGACACAGACTGGGTTCCGGAGATTTCGCGATCACTCTTCAGCTGGAAATAATACTGAAGTGCAAACTGAGCGGCATCGAAGAAACATGCATAACACCTCGGACAAATATGAAACACACATAATTTGCCATCTTCGAGCTGATATCGCACGCACTTGCATACAGTCTCGCAATGCGAGCATTTGAGGTCGATATCATCACGCTCTGCTTTCGCAAGCAATGCTTCGGGATCGATGCCCAGAAATGCCCGACATTCGAGCGCACGCATCCATACCAGACGGCATTCCGGACACAGAAATGCCTGCAGCGAGGATGAATAATCCGCATTCAGCAAAATGGATTCAAGCGAGCCGTGCAGACGTGGGCACTGCATTTGAAGAGCTGTCTCCTAAAAAAGAGGTGTGATCAAAACAGAAATCGGCGAAACAAATGCTGAAATCAGGGCAAGGATGAGGGAAATACCGACAATGACAAGCATCGCGCACATCACAAGATTTGCCGGGAATGATTTCTCCGATGTCGAAGCCAGTGCCTGGGCCGAATTTTGGGTATCCGTATTTGCGGCCACGGCATGTCTCTTCTTTGCGCTATGATCTTCCGCTTCAACCTTGTCCGTCTCTTTTGCCGGTTCGGCAGGTGCAAGATCTTTTGACACTTCTGCCGGTTTTGCAGCTTCTTCCGCTTTCTTTTGAGCCTGTTCTGCCGCTGCTTGCAAGAGAATTTCAGGCGGCGGTGAAAATGATGCCGTCTGGGTGCTCTGCTTATCCGCATCTGCTTTTTTCTTTGCCTCAATGTCTGGCGTTGCGGGCTTCGAATCACCGACAGCAGATGAAAGCTGTGCTTTTTCCTCTGTCTTTACAGGTGCTTCCGGAAGGATAAGCTTCGATGACTCGTCCTTGGGGGCCGAAGCCTTTTCTGCCGACGGCGGGATGAGATCCGTCGCACTCTCTCTGGCCTTTTGAAGCAATACCTCGGCGCTCACGCTCAAGGTGTGTTCGGACATATCAGGGCTCAGCCAATTCTCACCGCTCCAGTCACTCTTTTTCTCAAGATCTTCGCCATCATTCAGGCCGAGATCAAGCGATGACGGCAGTTCCATACTCCCCCACGCATCCGAGGGAAGATCGCAATCCACGTTGAGGGAATCGACGCTGACTTTTCCGAGGTCGGATGTCAGATCCTTCATGGGAGCGGCCTTGGGTGCGACCGGGGCTTTGGCTGGGGCTGATTTGGATGTAGCTGCTGCGGCTGCTGCGGCTGCTTCGGATGCATCGCTCACAACATCTGCCGGAAATCCGCATCCAGATACCTGTCTGCGAAGCAGCTGCGCGTCACGCAGGCAAAGTCCTGATGAAACGACAAAATTTCCTTTGGCATCTGCATGTAACGGCAACTTGGCTGGGATACTGTAGTGCTGTACAGCCTGCTCAAACGCTTCGGTCTGTGATGTGATAAAACTGCCTGCCGGTAATATGACCGAAAACTTTGCCTCATGTTTCATCGTTACATTTCCTTCCGTGAAATATGCATTACAACCTGCTTTCACCAAACTGCCTGGCGAATCCTTACCCACGCTATCCTACCACTGTTATGCTTATTTGGCAAAACACTTCACTTATCACTTGGAACGCCGGGTGCTGATTTGGGGGCAATTTCTGTTACCCGCCGGGACGCGCTTCGCGCTGCTGTACGCTGTCGACATTTCAGGGCAAAAACGATTGTCCTGCCGACGACTGCATGTATGGCCTGTCCCGCAATCCCCACCACATTTCAGAAAAGTCTAAGGACTGAACTGCAATAACGCCAATCACGTCTCTGACCCCCTCTAAATCCTTAGGAATCACTCTGTTCTAAATGCTTCAAACACTTCGAGCCAATCGTAACGCTTGTGATCAAAAAATGACCTCACGATTTGAAAAATTATCTGATTTTGTTAATCTTAGACAGATTTGGCTTCGTTAAGCAGCCGTATGTTCGAGCTCCTTTCAATCTGCCCTTTGTTGGCTCTGTTTTAATTGCTCAGAAATAAACAGGATGTCACATCAATCGTGTTTGGAACAACCTGTCCTTGAGCATGTCATTAAGCCGGTGTCGTCCGATACATTGCAAGACTCATCTCAATCCCCAAACACAGATTCTAATAAATTTGTTACCACCGTCGAATGCCTTGGCAATTTCTGTATCCGTCAGATTGAAGCGCTTAAAAAATTTGTTCACCTCTTCTGGCTCATGCTTGTAGCGACATTCCGGCCGCCCTTCCGCTTCAGGCAGTTGCTTATTGCCATGGAATTTGTGGGCTTCGGCTCCATGTTCATCATCCTGCTCGCGGGCTTCTCCTGCGGCGCAATTCTGGCCTATCAGTGCGCTTATGCTTTCGGGATATTCGGCGCGGAAGCCATGACCGGCGCCACGGTCGCGCTCGCGCTCTGCAGGGAACTCGGGCCTGTGCTTACGGCCATCATGGTCGCTGGAAGGGCTTCTTCAGGCATGGCTACCGTCATCGGAACCATGCGCGTCACAGAACAGATCGATGCCATGAAAACAATGGCTGTCGATCCTGTCCAGTATCTCATCGTGCCAAGAGTCTGGGGCACCGTCCTCATGATGCCTGTCCTGACAGCCGTCATGGACTTTATCGGCATCATCGCCGCCTATGTCATCGGGGTTATGTTATCCGGGGTCGATTTCGGCGCTTTTGAAGCCATGATCGATGGCATGCTGCGCCCCTTTGATGTCTATGGCGGGCTCATCAAAGCCGCTTTTTTTGGCATTTTGGTCAGTTTTATTGGGTGCTACAAAGGCTATTATGCCGATGGCGGGGCAAAAGGCGTTGGCGAAGCCACGACAGATGCCGTCGTCTATGCCTCGATCTCTGTCCTTATCCTCGACTATTTCCTGACAATGATCCTCTGGTGATCAGCGCGATACCATGCAAAAATTCTCTACCCCATTCAAAGTCGGCATTGTCATCCTCATCGGGCTGATCGTATCCACTGTTATGGTCGTGCGCTTCTCTGTAAACTGGGGACAGGACAATGGCGTGATCGAGCTTAACGCTTACTTTGATGATGTCACGGGGCTGGCCGTCCATTCCAAAGTCATGGTCGCGGGCATACAGATCGGAGAGGTCTCCGATATCACACTCGAAGGAAAACAGGCGCATGTCAAGTTCAAGGTCAGGACTGATGTGCCGCTATACAGCGGCATCAGACAAGACAGTTTCATGAAAAATGGCGCGACTGTCTCCAAAAAAATGTCAAGCATTCTCGGAGACTATCACCTCGAGATCACGCCTGGTGTCGAAGGCGATATCCTGAAAAATAACGACAAAATCGAAAATGTCCTGCAGACTGGCGGCATCGATACGCTCATGAAAGATGCTGGTAAAATTATGGGCGATATCTCTCAGGTCACCAGCACGCTAGCCTCCGTTCTGGGCGCCGAAAATGGCGAACAGCGTCTGTCTTCATTGCTCGAAGATCTCAACGAGACCATGAAGAATATCAAGGCCATGACCGATGACAATTCGCAGAAAATTGATGCCATCATCTCTTATGTCGAGACCATCACTAAAAATGCCGCTGAAATCACAGAATACGGCAATAAGGAAATCCCTGGGCTTGTCAATGATGTCTCCGACACACTCGCTGAATTAAATCTCACGCTTAGCACGCTCCGCTCTGGGGTAGGAAACACACTCGACTCGACACACGACGGAATTGAACAGCTTCGCGCATCCATAGACAAGCTTGACAGAACGCTCGCCAGCCTCGAAACCATTACGAAACGTATCGAAAACGGCGAAGGCACCGTCGGCAAAATCCTTAAAGATGACGATATCGCGAATGAAGCACAGGCACTCCTCGCCGAAACCAGGGATCTCATCAAATCAGGCAGCAAAACGGTTGACGGCGCTAATTCCCTCCTCAAGCCGATCACGTCGATCGATGTGGATGTCTCACTGCGCGGCGATTACCTCGTCAGGGCAAATGCCTTCAAAGTCGATTTCGGAGTCAAGCTCCAGCCCGCCTTCGAAAAATACTATCTCCTTGGACTCGTCATGGATCCAAAAGGCACGACTTCGACGAAAACGGTTATGACGGACTCCTCCGCCACAGGCCCCGTCTATGAAACCGTGACCACGAACGAAGATACCGTCAAATTCACCGCACAGTACGCCAGACGTTGGCGATGGTTCGCCGGCCGCTTCGGTATCATCGAAAATACAGGCGGTCTGGGCGGCGACGTGTTCCTTTTTAATGATGACTGGCGCTTCAGTTTTGACGTGTTCGCTTTCAATGACAACAAATACCCTCGCGTCCGGGGCACCACACTGCTCTATCTCTCTCTTGTGATGCCAGAATCCTGGACTTGGGCTAAAACGTTCTATCTCTCTGCCGGGTTCGATGATCCACTCAATACAAACCTGTTCGATTATTACTTCGGCATCGGATTCAGATTCTCTGACAATGATCTCAAAAGTATCATGACGCTCGTTCCTAAAATTTAATCCTGGTAACGATAATTTCAATACCAGATTTTGATAGGATTTAGCTATTGATAAAATCGTTGCCAAACTTTTCATTACGCATGCGCCGATATGTGTTGTAATATTCTGCGCGTCTATGCTGCGCATACGCCGCGCGTTTCGTGCTATGCTGCGCATACGCACGAAATTGCTTGCCATGCTCCCACATGCATCGCCGGTACCTGATCTCATCGCCATGCTCGATGCGATTGCACACGGATACAAGATGCATCACGCTTTTAACAAGAGGTCTTTCATGCTCAGAATTGTCTTTATGGGATCCCCTGACTTTGCCGTGCCCACACTCGAAGCACTCATCGCCCACCCCGACTGCGAGGTCTGCGCTGTCGTCACACAGCCTGACAAACCCGCCGGGCGCGGCAGGCAGCTCGCTGCGCCTCCCGTAAAGCTCTGTGCCTTGGATCACAACATTCCCTGCTACCAGCCTGAAAAACTCAAGACACAGGAAATGTATGATACGCTTTCGGCACTTGAGCCCGATTTCTTTGTGACAATCGCCTATGGCAAGATTCTGCGGCAGGCTTTTCTCGATATCCCCAAAATTGCGCCGGTCAATCTGCATGCATCCCTTCTGCCCAAATATCGAGGGGCCGCGCCTGTTCAATGGGCAATCATCAACGGGGAAAAAGAAACCGGTGTCTGCCTGATGAAAATGGATGCCGGTATGGATACAGGGCCCGTCTATGCCCGCACGCTCACCGCGATTGCTGATGACGAAACCCCGGAAACACTTTTCGCGCGTCTATCGAAGCTCTCTGCCGATCTCCTGATGAAACACCTGTTCGATATCGCCTGCGGCAAGCTCATGCCCGTCCCTCAGGACGGCACGCCGACAACTGCCCCCATGCTTCAAAAATCCCTGGGCGCGATCTCTTTCGATACGGATGCCAAAACACTCGATGCGCTATGCAGGGGGATCTCGACATGGCCCACCGCATTCACGTCATTGAATGGCAAGCGTTTGGCGATTCACATGACGCATGCAATCGACAGCGATACACAAGAAAAGCCGGGCACCATACTCGGTTTCGATCCTGCCTCCAAATCCCTCCTGGTCGCATGTGCCAAAGGCACGCTCGCGATACACACGCTCCAGCCTGAGGGAAAGAAAAAAATGGATGCTGAAAGCTTCTTTAACGGCTATCGCCCGGCTGGACTTGTTCTCGGATACGCATAGATCCCCCAGATGCATCGACAGCCTGTGTCTGTCAGCACGCTTTAAACGCGCTGACAGACACAGCCCAACACATAAAAACTCACACAAAAAAAGCCGCATTTTAGTGCGGCTTTTTAAATCAAACCAAAGCGGAATTAGGCTTCATCCGCATCATCATCGTCAAACTCATCATATTCGTCATCATCGCAGAAACGCATAATGAGCGGGATATCTTCCTTGATGGCATTGTCGATCTGATCTCTCATGATGTACCAGCCGACGCGTGCGAAGCGATACGGATCTTCATCATCAAAGCTCAGTGCCGTGTCCTCGTCAATCACAAGCGCGGGATCAAGATCGAGTGCCTTGGCGATCACATCAAGCTCGCGACGGATGGCAACGCTGGATGCGATATCGATGCAGCCGTCATCTTCTTCACAGCAGCATTCATCATCGCCGCAGTCACAGTGATGTTCTTCTTCCTCTTCGTCATTGTCGACATTGATCTGTGCAACGAACGGAAGGTCAACAGGCAGGCAGATGCATTCATTGCTGTTGCCGATCGAAAGAAGATGGGCAAATTTGTCCAAGCCGTTTTCGTCATCGCGCTCGTCAAGTTCCTCGGCAAGACGATCAAACACGTTGCACTCCCAAGGCTCTTCGGGATCAAGCTCAAGCCCGTCAAGATTGCCGTCAAGCTCCAGTTTTGCCGCGATCGCATGAAGGCTTGAAAGCTGGCGGTCGTCAATCACGTCAACGTTGATTTCGGTGTCGTCATTGGGCAGCTCATCAGGCTCTGTCCAAGTGATTTCTTTGCCGTAATGTTCGCTCAGAACACTCTTGAGTTCGTCAATGGACTGGTCCACATCTGACGAACCATCGTTCATCTCGTTCCAGTACTCACGCAAAGACATCGCAAACAGTTCAAACATATCTTACCTCTTCTTGGCAGTGTGCCACGCGGCACGTGTGGTAAACCACAAAAAACGGCTGAAAAAGCCGACAGCTATTTTATAACTTATTTGATACAAATTCAAGCAGGAAATATCTGGTTCTGTTCTGCCAGGAAATATTTAGTTCTGTTCTACAAGCGTGGAGATACCAGCCTTTCGATACGCCCACAGGCCAAAAGCCACGTGCGACTTACGGCCATCAACCGTCTGCTGTCACCGCCTGCTGACAGCTTAAATTCCTCCAGTGCTCCAGCACAAATCCATCCCGTATTTCCGCACGCTCGATTCGAAAGCATTTCGGAATCTCTGGAAAAAACTGATCACACCGATAATCGCCTTCGATACGGCTCAGCCAAAGCTCATCTGCCAAAGCAAGCGTTTGCGCATATATAGACGCGCCACCGGCGATATAAAGGTTTGTGCCGTGTTGCGCACACCAGGAAATGGCGGCCTCAATATTCGGCGCGACATATACAGATCCCGGCGGCCAGCCAGACGGTAATGCCATTGTCCTATGCGAAAGAACTGCACAATATCGACCATCCAACACTCGATTTCCGAGGCTTTCAAACGTCCTGCGCCCCAGCAAAACGCACTGTCCCATCGTCTGTTCCCGGAAAAAACGCCGGTCTGACGGATGATCCCACGGGATCTGGCCTTCACGCGAAAGCCCCATTCGCGCATCCACGGCCGCGATCATTGACAAGCGTATTGCGGCAGATGTCTCCGGACGCCGCTGTTCCGGCATGGAGATAGACTTCGTATGCATCAGCAATTTCCTTCTGAAAAAGCCGAAAATAAACGTTTACAAATCATAGCAATTCTTTAAACTTCGTCTGATTGTCAGCGCGCCAATGGAGACGCGCTCTTTTTTTGGGAAATGCACCATGTCAAAAACAATTCTGGTCGCCCTTGGCGGCAATGCCATCAAACAGGCTGACGACAAAGGCACCTCTGCCGAACAGTTCGCCAATGTCTATAAAACCAGTCGCGAGCTCGTCAAGCTTATCAAGGCGGGTTACAAACTTGTCATCACCCACGGAAACGGCCCGCAGGTCGGAAACCTCCTCATCCAGCAGGAAGAAGGCAAAAAACTCGTCCCCGACATGCCGCTCGACGTCGTCGGCGCCATGACGCAGGGCCAGCTCGGCTATATGTTCGAACAGGCACTCGGAAATCTACTCCGCGCTGAGAATATCCATACCCCCGTCGCCGCGCTCGTCAACCAGGTCCTCGTCAGCGCAGACGATCCGGGCTTCAAAGACCCCACAAAACCCGTCGGCCCCTTCTTCAACGAAGCCGAAGCAAAGGCCATGGCCATCGAAAAACCGAACTGGGTCATCAAGGAAGTCAAGCCCAAGGAAGTCGAGAAACGCTTCCGCCGTGTCGTCGCAAGCCCCGCTCCCATTGATAATTCCGAAATCGAAGTCATCCGCCGCATGATCGAAGCCGGCATCATCGTCGTCGCAAGCGGCGGCGGCGGCGTCCCCGTCGTCCAAGGCAAAGATGGTCTCGAAGGCACCGCTGCCGTCATCGACAAAGACCTCGCGGGCGCGAAACTTGCCGAGCTCATCAACGCCGACGTCTTCCTCATCCTCACAGATGTCGATCACGCCAAGCTCAATTACCGCAAACCCGACGAGACCGATGTCAAGGAAGTTACCCTGACCCAAATGAAAGAACTCGCGGCTCGCGGCGATTTCCTCAAAGGCTCCATGGGCCCCAAAGTCAGCGCCTGCATGAAGTTCGTCGAAAATGGCGGCGCGCGCGCCATCATCACGTCGCTCGATCACGCCTTTGAAGCCATCACGGACGGCTTCGGCACGCAGATCATCAAGGGCTAAACCATGTGTGACGCCAGCATCGCTCTACTCTATGCCATGCCCAAAGAGATCGATTCCCTGCTCAGGGAATCGCCAGGCGCAAGCCTCATCATGACCGTGGCTGGCGTCAATTTCTACTCCATCACGGGCGACATCATCGCCGTCACCGGCGGCATCGGAAAAGTCAATGCCGCCATGGCAACACAGCTCGCAATCGAACGCTTCCGCATCAGCACCATCATCAATGTCGGCGTCGCAGGCTGCTTCCAGAATGTCGATATCGGAACGCTCATCCTGGCCGACAAGTTTGTGCAGCACGACGTGGATACCACCGGCTGCGGCGATCCCATCGGGCTCGTCAGCACCGTCAATGTCGTCGAGTTCCCGACCTCCGCCCTCCAAAAAGCCAAAACAGTCCTAGACGCAATCGGCCACCCCTATCTCGTCGGCACCGGCGCCACTGGCGACTGGTTCGCGATTCGCGGCGACCGCGCAAAGTGGATCAACGACACCTTCCACCCCCTCTTCATCGAAATGGAAGGCGCTGCGGTCGCGCAGGTCTGCCTCCGGAACGATGTCGCTTTCCTGGCGCTCAAATCCGTCTCCGACTGCCTCTTCGGCAACGACAAGTACGATTTCAACTTCCCAAAGGCCATGGAAAATCTCAATTCCGTCGCCCTGCAATTCGCTAGGAGGATCAATGGATAGAATCGCCAGCTTCAACGTCGATCACAATGTCCTCGTCCCCGGCCTGTATCTCAGCCGCGTCGACGGAAACGTCACCACGTTCGATATGCGCTTCAAAAAGCCGAACACGGGCGACCTGCTCTCCAACGCCGAGATGCACTCCTGCGAACACATCATGGCGACGTTCCTCCGAAACAGCGAAGCCAAAGACGCCATCATCTATTTCGGCTCCATGGGTTGCCAGACCGGCTTCTATTTCCTCTTCGACAACACCAAGCTCTCGAACCCCCAGGCCATCGCGCTGCTTCAAAAAACAGTCGCCCAAGGCGCCTGCTATGACGGCCCCATGCCCGGAAAAAGCCCCATCGAATGCGGCAATTACATCAATCTCGATGTCGCGCTTTCTCAGAAATGTCTCGCCTTCTACCTGAAAATTATCGAAAACTGGACTGAAGCAAAGCTCGTTTATCCCACGGCCTGACACTTCCCTGACCTTTTTTCTGGGTGGGGGAGGCCTCCCCCTGCGCGGCTATGTGCTCGCTTGGCATAGCCGCTTCGCGGTTATGCCGGCTCCGCGCATACGCCGCTACCCCCTCGCTCTCCACCTAAGCGTGTGCAATGTCCCGATATGCTGTTTCGAGCGATAGGCGTCTGACCACACGCCCCAGCCGATGACGCACATGCCCTTCGATTACGAAAAAACGCTCGCGCATATCCCCCAGGATCCCGGGGTCTACATCATGAAAGACAAGCGAGAGCAGGTCATTTATGTCGGCAAAGCCAAGAACCTGCATCGCCGGGTCGGACAGTACTTTTCAGGGCATGACGACAGAGCTTTCGTCTCGATGCTCGACGATATCCTCGGACGCATAGATGTCATCATCACGAGCAATGAACGCGAAGCGCTTATACTCGAAGCTGGGCTCATCAAGCAGTACAGGCCGCGTTTCAATGTGATTCTAAAAGACGACAAGGATATGCCGCAGCTCCGCATCGACACACGCGATCCTTGGCCAAAAGTCGAGATCGTACGCAGGCGAAAAAAAGACGGCGCGCATTACTACGGCCCCTATCCCAGCGCTCAGGCTTGCCGTATGAGTCTCGGCGTGATCAACAGGCATTTCATGCTCCGTACTTGCCGTGACAATGTATTTGAAAACCGCGTAAGACCTTGCCTGCAGTACGAAATCCATCGCTGTCCGGCTCCGTGTGTCTTCAATGTCGATCGCGATGAATACCTAAAAAATTGCCGTGATGCTGAACTTTTCCTCTCCGGAAAATTTGAAGCGCTTCAGAACACCCTGCGCGATCGCATGATGGCAGCATCCGAGGCCCTTCAGTTTGAACAAGCCGCCAATTACCGCGATCAGCTCAGGGCTGTCGAAGAGGTCTGCGCCGCTCAGACAATTGTTCAGAAATCGCCTGTAAACCAAGATTTCTGGGCTTTCGACGGTAATCCTGATTTCAGGGCTTTTGTCGTCATGATGGTTCGCAACGGCCGCCTGTTGCACATGCAGACATACGAAGCTCGTGATGCCGTCAGCGCACTCGAAGATATTATGAGCCAGATCATCGTCCATCACTATCAGACGTTTGACAATTATCCTGGCGAAGTCATTCTCGATACGTCTTTCGAGACCATCGGGCCGCTCATCGAAGCGACGCTCTCTGATCTGTCCAAGAAAAAGATTGCGGTCACGTTCCCCAAACGCGGCATCAAATCTGAGCTTCTTGCCACCGCTTACGCAAATGCGCATCAGCAATTTGTCGAGCGCAGAACCACCGAAGAAGCATTGCTCGAACGCGTCCAAAAAAAGCTCTCGCTCTCGCATTATCCCCACAGAATCGAGTGCTACGATATTTCAAACATGCAAGGCGGTCAAATCGTCGCCGCAATGGTCGTCTTTATCGAAGGGCGTCTCGATGTCTCAAGATGCAGGAATTTCAAGGTCAGAACGACCGAAGGCCAGGATGACTTCGGCAGTCTCAACGAAGTCCTTTCACGCCGCCTGCGCTACCTCACGGCCACGCCCGACTCCGAAGATGAAGAGGTCGGCACAAACGAGCGAAGTTTTTGCGAAATGCCAGATCTCCTCCTGATTGACGGTGGTCACGGCCAGGTCAGCGCAGTCGTCGAAGCCGTTAAAAATGCTGGAATGCTCGGCGTTTTCGATATCATCGGCATCGGCAAGTCCCGCGTCAAAGGCGATCCCAACGACATCGATGTCAAACATTCCCCCGAACGCCTCTACTATCCAGACATCCCAGAACCGCTCGTTCTCGACCAGTCATGCCCAGAAATTCTGCTCATGGCCAATATCCGTGACGAAACACACAAGCGCGCCATCGGCTTCCATCGCAAACAGCGCGAAAGCGCCGGCATGCACAGCCGCCTGGATGATATCGAAGGCATCGGGCCAAAGCGAAAATCAAAACTGCTCCGCGAATTCGGAAGCCTCAAGGAAATCTCAAAACAATCCCCGGAACGCTTGGCAGAAGTCGCCGGCATGAGCCTCGAACTCGCTAAAAAACTGCTCGACGCAATCTCCTGACGAAATCACGCCCCCGCCTTAATCAAATCACATCGCCTTTCTTTAGGAAGGGAGGGGGAAACC
>JAFZFY010000021.1 GCA_017555665.1 Pseudomonadota bacterium
TCGCTCAAAGGTTTAAAAAATAGGCATAAAAAGTGGCCGAAATGTGGTAAGATAAACTGGGGGAAGGAGTAGGATATGAAGACAGCAGTGATTTTAAGCGGATGTGGCGTTCGAGACGGCAGCGAGATACATGAGGCCGTCCTTGCGGTTCTGAGCCTTGTTCAGGCAGGGCATGAGGTGTCATTTTTTGCGCCCGACAAGGCGCAGAGCGCAGTGATTAACGCGTTGACGGGGAAGCCGTCATCGGAGCCCCGGAATGTGCTGGTCGAGTCAGCGCGTATCGCTCGCGGTGAGATCCGTGCGTTGTCTGCGCTTGACGTGGTCGCGTATGATGCGGTCGTGCTGCCGGGCGGTTTCGGCGCGGCGATCAATCTGTGCGATTTTGGGTCGCGCGGATCGTCATGCGAAGTGGATCGCGAGTTGGCGTGCGTGCTGAGGCAGTGCCGCGAGACAGGGAAGATCATGGGATTCATGTGCATCGCGCCGGTGATCGCGGCCCGTCTTTTCGGCAGCGAGGGCGTGCATGTGACCGTGGGACGGCCGTCATCCGCGTCGGCGGCATGCGAGCGCATGGGGGCGGTTCACGAGTCATGCGGTTATGACGAGGCATGCATCGACCGGGAACGCCGGATCGTCACGGTGCCCGCCTATATGGATGCAGGCGATATCGCGGCTTGTTATGCGAGCGCGCAGGCGCTTGTTCGGGGCTTGGAAACGCTGGCTGGTGAGGCCTGATTTGGAATGGTCTGCCGCATGGTGCGGCTTTGAGATATTTGGAGACTGTATATGCCGGGGTATTTGATCAAGACGCCTTTTTTTACGGCATCGATCGCAAATGATGAAGAGCTGACGCAGCTGGCGTCGGTGGATACCGTCAAGAAGGACACGCTGATCCGCGTGCTTCCTGGGAAGGAATGGATCGAGGCGGCGCGATTGCCGTTGCTCCGGAAGCTCTGGGGGTTAGATACGGATGTGAGCGTGCCGCCCATTCAGTTTGAGGGGCGTGGGTCGATACCATCCATCAACACATTTTCGGTGACCAATCAGATCAAGCCATCTGGGGCAGTGGCAAAGCCGGGCGCCAAGCAGCCGCCGCGCCTGGAGACGACGATCGATATCAATCCGCTGTTCCGCGAGCTTTATGTCGAGCCCGAAGCGTCTTCCGAAGCCGCCGCTGCGGCATCGGAGGAGGCGGCGCTTCATGCGCCGGAGTCGCCCGTCGTGTCGAAAGACACGATATCCGGCGTGGCCGCCTTGGTGCCGCCTGTGGCAGAAAACGGCGCGCCCGAAATGATCCCTACGCCGAAAGACACGATAACCGGCGTGGGCGCTGTGGAGCCGCAAGTGTCGGATAGCGGCGTGCCTGAACCGTCTGCATTGTCGAAAGACACGATATCCGGCGTGGCTGCGCTGGTGCCGCCTGCGGCAGAAAACGGCGCGTCCGAATGGATTGCCGAGCCGAAAGATGCGGCAGCCGAGGCGGTTGTCTCTGAGCCGTGTGTGGCGGAAGATATCGCGCCCGGTCTGGCTGTCACGCCCAAAAACACGATATGCGGCGTGGCCGCATTGACGCCGCGTGCGTCGGATATGATCGCGCCCGGACCGCTTGCCGATCCGAACGACATGGCTTCCGAGCCGTGTGTGGCGGAAGATATCGCGCCCGAACAGCCTGATGCGCCGAAAGATGCGGCGGCCGAGGCGGCAGCTTCTGAGCCGTGTGTGGCAGAAGATATCGCGCCCGAACCGATTGTCGAGCCGAAGAAAACGATCTGCGGTGTGGCCGCGATCGAGCCGCGTGTTTCTGAAGACAGCTCGCCCGAATCGGGCGCGGCGAAAGACGCATCCTCCGATCAGGCCAAGACTGAACAAGCGGAATCTCCGGTGGATCAGTCGGATGCCGAGGCGCTTGCGGACAAGGAAGTGTCCGATGCGCTCAAAGCCCCGTCCAAACGGCATGTGCAGCTTTCGGAATCGATGAGCATATCGAGCATTCTGGCGTTTGGGTTCGAGAGCATCGCGCCGTCTGTTTCGCATACCTGGGAGCTGTTCGATGCCGGCCATCAGGATGATGCGGCGGCCAAGAGGGAACTTGAGGCCATCGAAGCCAAAGTGCAGGCGCTTGATCTCGATGCGTGTGAGGCGCTTGAAGCCGCAGAAGCTGAGGATTTGCAGGTCATTTCGCACTCCATGCTTGAGGTCGCAGAGGATTCTGTTGAAAATTCGGGGGATGGCGGCTCGAAAAAACAGCCTGTCAGTGGCAGCGATGCGATTGCATCGCTGATCGGTTCGGATGTGCCCAAAGCGCCCGAAGCAGCGGTGCCTGAATCGGCAGCCATGGCAGTGCCTGAATCGGCAGAAGTGGCGGTGCCTGAAGCGCCTGAATCGCCCGAAGCGGCAGCGCCTGAATCGCCCGAAGCATCAGAAGTGGCGGTGCCTGAAGCGCCTGAATCTGTAGCATCCGAAGCCTCTGAGGCAGAGCCTGAATCGCCTGAAGTGGCAGCCGTGTCAGCGCCCGAATCGCCCGAAGTGGCAGCCGTGTCAGCGCCCGAATCGCATGAAGCGGCAGCAGAAGCCGTTCTGAATCATGGCGCGGATGTTGACGAGAATGCGGCGACACACGATCAGAGCATTCTTCGTTCCGTGAAACCGCAGCCGGCAGCGCCCAAGTCGGATGCGGAAAGCGTGTTGCAGTCTTTGAGAGAGATGGAGATCCGTGCAGCCGAAGAGCTCAAGACGAACGATCTGGGCGCGATCGATCTGCTCGATGTGCTGGCTGCAGACGATGTCAGGACGCACGATTGTGGCGTTGTGTCGCCGCGTCGCGATGCATCCCCGGAGGCCGAGGATTCGTCTCAGGATATTCAGGTTCTCGATCATTCGGATGTCGAGGTGGAGGATTCGGGGCTTATCCAGACGATTGGCAAAGACGACTTTATTGAGGTGCTTCCCGAAGATGTGACTTTTGTGATCGCGTCGGAGTCGGTGGAGGCGAATGCATCAGTGAAGCGTGAAAATATCCGTAATTCGGAGATGCGTGAGGCTATAAAAGCGGCGGAATCAGGAGATGCGGCGAGTTCTTGCGGCCGTGATGTCAATCAGCCGATCGGTCGTGATGTCAATCTGTCGAGGATGCATGGGCGCAAGCGCAAGAATACGAGCCCGATGATGTCCCGGACAGAGGAGCCGGTGTTCCAGGATCTGTCGTTCAAGGGGCCGGAACCGTTGCCGGCAGATCAGCCTGAATCGGTGCTGAATCCTTTGGCAGACATGGGGGCGGATGTATCAGCACCGGCCGTGGTGCCGGCATCGGATGAGCCGATCTGTGCTCTGAATCGCGGATGTGATGAGAATGCGATGACCCGTCCGATTCTTCCGGAAGACCGGCTGCCGACACGTTCGCGGATCCGTGTGCGCAAGAGCGGTCACGGGCGATATGGCTATCCGCCTGAGGATGATTTTTCATTGGCAGACGAAGTCGTTGAATCGGATATGACGCACAAGTTCGATGACGAGTGCGAAGATATGACGCTTCCGCAGGATTCGTCATTTGGCGCAGCCAAACCTTCCAAAAAATCGAGTGATGATCGTCTGTTCCACGCCGAATCGCTTCTGAGCGTGCTCGAACGTTCTTCGGATGATTCGGATGAGAACGATGATAATCCGTCCGATATTTTTAAGATCCGCAATCGGAATGATGTGAAGCTGAGGCTTGCGGATCACGAGGCTGAGCTCGATGCGGAAGCAGGCGAGGTCAGCAATTCAGACAAGCTTCGCGTGAGAGAGCGCAGCGAGCTCAGAAAGCTTTTGTTCTCGAAGTCCAAGGGGACAGAAGAAGACACGGTCAAGGAAGAGATGGATATGGCGGTCAAGGATTATGCGAATATGCCTCAGGGCGAGCTTCGCAGGATCTTTGAGAAGTCAGACGAGCTGCATCTGTATCTAGCCAATGAGATACGCGAGAAGGAGTCTGAGGTCGAGCGCAGCCAGGAGATGGAGGCCGTGGCAGATGCGTCCGAGCAGGCGGCAAAGAAGAAGCCGGTTGTCGCGGACAAGGATCTTGAAGCCATGACCTCGGATATGCCTGTTGTCTCGCAGGCGGTTGTCGTCGAGAAGCCAAATCATTCGGCAGAACCGACGCATCTCACAATGAAGGCGATTGCTGATGATGCCTTGAGCATCCAGGAGCAATTTATCGAAGAGCATCTTCTGGATGGCGAAGAGAAGATAGCGAGCTTTGATACGTTTTATCTGACGACGCGCCGTGTGTGGGATATCGAGGTTTCCAGAGGGAAGATTTCCAATTACGGGTCGTATGAGCTGGAACATATCAGCCTGCTTCGCATGTACAATCGCCGTAAGAAAGGCTTGTTGAGCCTTGCAGTTGCGATCATGGTGTGTGCAGTAGCCGGCTGGGCATACGTATTTGTGAACAAGATCAGCGTTTATAATATCAACTGGATATTGCTCGGCATTGCGGTATGGGCATTGATCATGATCCCGGTGTTCTATCTGGTCGGTTACCGCCGTGTGCTCCAGATCGGTACAGGCGGTATGGTTGTCGAGAATCGTCATGCCATTCCGAAAGAGCTGTCTGAAAAAGCAATAGATTTCTTGGGACGTATCGATGCCGCGAGAGCGGAGCGTTGCCGCAAACTGGGGAAGTAAGCCGTGGGCGTGAATCATCTGACCGAATATGAGCTTGAATATGACAATCGGTGGCTGTTTGAATCGGTCACCGCGAGCCTGGATGTTGTAGCGCGTCTTCTGACGGAGAACGAGGCATCCGTGCCATGCGTGCCGCGAGTCGTGGCAGGCTATGTCGTGCCGTACAGCTTCAGCGGCAGGATCCGGCTTTTATTCGAGTATGCCCGTGGCAAAAAGAAACTGAGCCGCAGCCTTGTTGAGGAAGTGGCGTGCGATTTTTATCGCATGATGACGCTCAACGTCATGGGGAGTATTCAGGAAGACGATGATGACGATGACGATGACGATTCGTGTTCAGAAGACGATGCATTGTCCAAAGCCTTGAAACTGGCAGAATCTCTGCTTCCCCATGCCATCGCGAAGATCATCATCGCGTCGAACGCGCGAGCTAAAGCCGAGCGCGATGAATGGCTTTCGGCCATCGAGATGCAGTGTCTGAGCGGGATATCGTCAGACCGCGCAGAGAGCAATCAGATCCGTTCACGCGAGCAGGACGGAGTTACGGTGTATCATCCCGTGGATGTCCTGCGCACGATGGGCGTGTCTGAAGACGTAACGGAATGATATGACGCGGGAAATACTTCATAATGATTGGGCGCCGTTATTGGCGCCAGCATTTGCATCGGAATCTTATCAGAATCTCAGGCAGTTTCTGATCGGCGAATATCGGACGCAGAAGATTCATCCCGGCATGTATGATATCTTTAACGCGCTTCATTTGACGGCATACGCGGATGTCAAGGTTGTCCTTTTGGGGCAAGATCCCTATCACGGTGACAATCAGGCTCATGGGCTGAGTTTTTCGGTGCTGAGGCCGACCCCGCCGCCGCCGTCGCTTCAGAATATCTATCGTGAGCTCAAGTCAGATCTCGATATCGATCCGCCGACACACGGCGATCTGACATCTTGGGCACGTCAGGGCGTGCTCCTGCTAAACACGGTGCTTACGGTGCGCGATGGTCAGGCGAATTCACATCGTGGCAAAGGCTGGGAAGTCTTTACAGATCAAGTCATTCGGTTGGTCAATGACAAGCGTGAGCCCGTCGTGTTCATCCTCTGGGGGCGCAACGCCCAGGCTAAAATTCCACTGATCACAAACCCGATTCACTGTATCCTCAAAGCGCCGCATCCGTCGCCGCTCTCTGCTTCATACGGCTTTTTTGGATCCAGGCCTTTTTCCAAGACGAATGCATTTCTGGTATCCCAGGGCAGGACGCCGATCGATTGGAAAATTCCCGAAGAACCGGTTCTGCCTGCAGCTCAGGCAGAGCTTACGCAATAGGAAACTGACATGAAGCAAGCATTTCGATGGGGGATACTGCTGATCGCGGCTGGCCTGGTATCATGCGATCCCCAAGAAGGCGGCAGCGACCCTGACCCCACCGATCCAGGAAATGTAGTCATCAAGACGTGTGACCCCAAAGATGATATATGCCATTCCCCCAATGAGGTGTTTCACTGTGTCGATGGCATTCGCAAACTCGAATACTGCGCATCTGGCGAGTTCTGTTTTGAGGGCAAATGCGGCAGTGTCGTGTGTACCGCCAATGAGATAGAATCCTGCCTGCCGGATGGCCGATATCACGGCTGTAATTCGCTTGGCACGGGCGTTGGCGATTACGAGTGCGAGTATGGCACGACCTGTGTGGATGGCGCTTGCGTGCCGAGGCTCTGTATTGAGGGAAGCGGTGTTTGCATGGATGAGGAAACGATTGCGTTGTGCAATCGCGCCGGTACCGCATATACAGAAGAAACGAAGTGCAGCGATATTCAGGCAAAGACAGTCTGCGAAAAAGGTGCGTGTATTCCGATATGCGATAAATCGACAAAGGACGCGAGTTATATCGGCTGTGAATACTGGGCCGTCGATCTCGACAATGCCATTGATGCGGGCGTGTATGATGCCGCAGGTCAGCCGTTTGCCGTGGTGTTGAGCAATACGCATGCGACGCTGACTGCCGAAGTCAAAGTCTTGACAAAAGAATCTGGCAAAGTCGTCGAAGTCGTTTCGTTTGAAGTGCCGCCGAATGGGCTTAAAACAGTTATTTTGCCAAACAAATGTTACGACGGCGGCGGATCGTGCGGACGTGCCTATAGTGTGAACGGCACCGTGATCACAGATACTTCGTTTTATATCAAATCGGATCTTCCGATCACGGCAGCGCAGTTCAATCCCTTGGATAATGTCGATGTCTTTTCAAACGACGCCTCTCTGCTGTTTCCGACGACAGCGCTTGGGCGGCGTTATATGGTCATGAGTCGCCAGCAGCATTACGACGTGTTCCACGGTTTTTTGACGATCGTGGCGACACAGCCCGGACAGACTGAGGTCATCGTTGAGGCTTCATGCAAGGTCTTGGGCGGCATCGATAAGGCAGGCAAGCCGATCTATGCGATGAAGAAAGGCGATATTCAGACATTTTATCTCGACCAGTATGATATCCTGAACCTTGAGACAGACGGCAAGGGGGAGGATTTTACGGGCAGTCTCGTCACGTCTGATAAGATTGTGGCTGTATTTTCGGGGACAGAGGCGACGAGTCTTCCCGAAACGGATCCGGTGACATGTTGTGCGGATCATATCGAGCATCAGCTTTATCCGATGGGGGCATGGGGACGCAAATATAATGCGGTCAAACTCAAGCCGCGCGGCAAGGAACGCGATCTTTGGCGCATACTCGCTCGCATGGATGGCACGCGAGTTGTGACGACACCGAATGTATTTAAGCAGGATCAGGTGACGCTCAATGCCGGGCAGTGGATCGATGTCCTGACGACGCAGAGTTTTGAGATCGAAGCGAGTTCCCCGGTATTGGTCGGGCAGTTCATGACGGGGCAGAACGATCCGCTTGATCCGGAAACGCATACGCAGACACCAGACTGGGCAGGTATCGGTGATCCAGCATTCATCATTGGCGTGCCAGTTGAGCAATATCGTTCAAATTATCAGTTTTTGGCGCCAAACAAATATGCAAAAGATTATATCACGATCGTGGCCCCCAAAGATGCGCAGGTCTTGTTGGATGGCACGGCGGTTGAAGAATCTGAATATTTCGAGTTTGGAAACGGTGCATATAAAGCAGCTTATAAGCTCGTCAGCGATGGTCGCCATGAGATATCGGCTACAAAACCGATCGGCCTGTTTTCATACGGGGTCGATAATTATGTATCGTATGGGTATGCAGCGGGGCTTGATCTGAAAGACCTTTTTGAGGAATAAGACTTTGGGAAGCTCACGATTTGCCCGCACACATCTTTGATGTGTACGGGCTGCATGCGTTCGCTGTTTTGGACTATCGCGTTGCGATACGTCCAAAATATTGACCTATCGCGTTGCGATACGGTCAATATAACGATAGGAGCAGCCCTGAATGACAGGGTGAAGAATATGGCACCGGCTATGATCTTGGGGGCGATATGATATCATCGAAATCTGAGCGTGTGTCAGAGCGGAACCATGCGCTTGAGGATTTGGTCGAGACATTCCATAAAAGACTGTGTGCAGCGTTTCCGGAGTTTGCAGAATCTGAGGCGCTTAAAACTCGCCTGTACAATGCATTGGGCGTGAAAGACACGTCGGACGCGTCAGCCGAGCGCGGTGAGGAACGATATGCATTTGAGTGGTTGGGGCGGCAGCGGGCAGAGCAGGCATCCCTCGAACCTTCGGCGTGTGTTTTGAAGCCCTGTCGTGAGCTTTCGCGGAACTGGGAAACCACAGAGCATATATATATCAATGGTGATAACCTCGACGCGCTGAAATTATTGAAGGCGCAATATTGCGGATGTGTGAGGATGATATATATCGATCCGCCATATAATAGCGGTGCGGATCGCATGTATAATGATCGTTTTCGCGATCCTGTTGTTGATCAAAAGCGGAGGGGCCGGAATGGCTCGGATGCGAACAGGAAAGATATCGAGGGACGCAACCATAGCCGCTGGCTCAGCATGATGTATGCGCGTTTGCGCGTTGCACGCGATCTGCTTGCTGAGGATGGTGCCATTTTTATAAGTATTGACGATCATGAGCATGCCAATCTGCGCCGTCTGTGCGATGAGATCTTTGGAAGTGAGAATTATATCTGTTGCTTTGTATGGGATACAAAAAAGGCAGGGCAGGGCATGGCGACTGCCCACATGGTTGTGAATAACCATGAATATATCTATGTTTATGCCAAGAATGGCAGTCATTTTTCCTTTAAGGGCGTGCCGAGAGATCCTAAAAATGGTTTTAGCAACCCCGATAACGACCCGCGTGGACCGTGGAAACGCCAGTATTTGCAACGCTTTGGATTGGGCTTGCCTGAACGCACCGTGACAGATCCCAAGACTGGTATTGCTTATACATTCGAAACACCCTATACACAGGAAAAGCTTGATTTCTGGGTTCGCGAGGCGCGGATTATATTTCCGAGATCCAAATACAAATATCCGGTTAAAAAAGAGTTTTTGAACGAGTATGAACATCCGCAGCAGCTCACGACTGATCTGGGGTTGTTTTCAACGAAATCGGCGACAGAAAAACTTTATGATCTGTTTGGCGGTGTAAAGATATTTGCCAATGCGAAACCGGTTGAATTGATCCGTTTTCTTGTCAGCCAGGCGACGCGTGCGGACCGCCAGGATATCGTGCTTGATTTCTTTTCCGGGTCAGCTACGACGGCGCATGCCGTCATGCAGCTCAATGCGGAGGACTCCGGTAACCGGCGTTTTATCATGGTACAGATGCCGGAATCATGCAGCCCAAAGAGCGAGGCTTTTCGCGCAGGGTGTCGGGATATTTTTGAAATCGGCAGGAAGCGCATCCTCCTGGCTGGGGATGCGCTTAAAGCGACATATCCTGATTTGGATATCGGGTTTCGCGTGTTTTTATGTGACAAGGAAGAATGACCCCGGCCGTAATCGTGCATTACTGACATGACCAGGCTTGATCAGAGCCTTTTTTACACCACTGTTCCGTTGCGCAAGCCCACTGATTTGGATCATCCGATGACTTTATGCAGGAAGCGAGAGCGTTCGTGCTAAAGGCATTCTCACCGATACTTTCTATTTCTGGCAAATAGAGGGATGTGAGCACACCATGATCGTAACAGTCGGGGATTTCTTGCGAATCAGACGCTCCCGTTGCAAAGGCGTTCTGGCCGATGTGCTTTGCCTTTGGCAGATTGAGCGTTTCGAGTGCAGTGGGGCAGAAAAAAGCATAGCTGTTGATGGTTTCTGCCGCTGGCAGGGTGAGCGATGTGAGTGCTTTGCTGAACTCAAAACCGTTGATGATCGTGGCCTTTGGCAAATCGATGGTCGTGAGTGATTCAGCAGATGTAAACCCGGTGACACTTGTTGCTTCGGGAATACTCAGGGATGTGAGCGCCGGACAATCTTTAAAGCCGTCGACATGGATCGCTTGGGGCAGGCTTAGGGACGTAAGGACTGGACAGCCATTGAAACCGATGATGTCTTTAGCTTGCGGGAGGCTGAGTGACGTGAGTGCGAGCAAATCACTAAAACCGATGACATTGGTAGCCATTGGCATATCGATAGATACGAGGTCGCTGCATCGTTCAAAGGCGTTGATTGTGATCGCTTTGGGTAGGCTGAGCGTGGTGATTCCCGAATAATCAAAAGCGTATCTGATTTCTTCCGCTTCCGGAAGGTTGAGGGATGTCAGTGACGGGCACTCGATGAACGCGTTATGGATGGTTTTGACTTCCGGCAGGTCGATCGATGTCAGCGAGCAGTTAGAAAAACTGTTTTTTATCGTTTTAAGGTGAGGCAGTTCAATCGAGGCAAGTGTGCTGAAATCATTAAAATTATCGATGAGTGTCTCAATATTTGTGAGTTTGAGATGACGAATCGGAGAACCATTAAATGCATTGGGTTCGATATTTTTGATAAGATCGAGTTCAACAGTTGTGAGGCTGGGACAATCACTGAATGCTTCTTCGCGAATGGTGATGAGGTTTGGAAACTGATTGAGATCGCTGAGTGTTTCGAGTTGCGCGTTATTTTTGAATGTTTTGGCGGGGATTTCGGTGACCGCAGCGGCTTCCTGTGGGCTGATGCAGTCATCTTGATCGGTGTCCCAGTTTGTCAGGGCATACGCTTGAATGGCTTGATCCGTCAATTTTAGACAGTTGTTGGGATCGGGCGTAGCCGTGGGCGGAACGCATACGCCTTGGTTGCAGACCAAATGGTTTGCTGCACATACAGAGAAGTCTTCGCAGTCGGCATTGGCACCGCAGAAAACGTCTGAGGTCATGGGATCAATGCACGTGCCTTGACAGTCAACGTATTCGGGGGGCAGGCATGGTTTTACGGTGACGGAATGATTGTCACAGGACAGGCAGAGGCATGCGAGAATTGCAGGACAGATGGATATGAATAGATGCGTGTTGCTCATGTGAACCTCTTATATACAAAATGTTTGCATATTACAGTGATGCGTTTTAGGTTTTCTATCGTGTATCATCGCCACGGCTAAAAACTCGCCATGGTAGTGTTGTGGACAGTATTAATGAGGGTATTCTAGGAGGCATATAAAACCTCATCTTTATGAAAAAGTATAATGACTGATTCTTTATCATTCATTCGATTTGTTAGATGTTTTTGGATTGTTCTTTGCAATGCTTTATTCGATTTTGGAATCGATTTTTCAGCCAAATGAGCTTTGATGTCACGATTAAGGTATTCATCAGGGTTCAACTCAGGTGAGTAGCTTGGTAAATAAAAGATTAAAAGCTTGTTCAGTGCTTTCTGCTCATCGAACCATGAACTGAGAACTTTTGCATGATGAACCCTGAGATTATCAACAATTAAATAAACAGGGCAATCTCTTCCTTTGATTAGTTTCTCACAAAAAGATTTGAAAATGTCAGCATTGATTGAGTTGTCAAAAAACATAAACTCAAGAGCTCCATTGTTTGCAATAGCAGAAATAGAACTACAACGAATTTTGCGTTTGTCAGGAGCATGTAATACTGGTGTTTTTCCGCGTGGTGAAAATCCTGCTCTTCGCTCAGCACCAAACATGTTTGTGGTTTCATCCGCCCACATGATTTGAGCTTTATTTTCCTCGGCCTGTGCTTTGATTGCAGGATACGTGTTTTCAAGCCACTCTGCCACGGCCTTTGGATTTTGCTCCTTTGCCCTTCGGATTGGACACTGATACGTAAATCCAAGAGCATTCATGTAACGTCTGGCTGTACGACGCGAAATATCTATACCGAATTTCCTTTGGACATATTCCTTGATTGCCTTAGATGACCAAAGAGCGAAATCAAACTTCGGCTGATCAGGGGTTTTGTCTCTTATGTCTTGTTCTAATTGATTACGTTCTTCTTTTGACAATGCTGCATGCTCAGAGACATCAGCACCTCGTTTTGATTCTGAAATCGCTGTTTCCCCTTTTGTTTTAAACTCTTTATACCAACGATAAACCGTCGATTCTCTGACTTTGAGTTTCCTTGATACAGCATACCCAGATTCGTTATTTTTAAAAGCCTCATAGGCACACCGCCTAAGATTTTCTCTCGATTCTGCGTTCATGCATTTGACGTTGTTAATATACAGGATTTTTGCCATAGCTGTCCTCCAAAACAATCTCCCCTAAATCTCATGTTATACACACTCTCATTAATCATATCCACAACAATAGACTGCGCGGAGCGCGTCTGTAATGGGGGGCTGCGGCGTTAAAAATGCCGGCCGCGTATTTGCCGTGGGCAAATAGCGGACGGCGAGGCGGCCGTATCGCCGGAGGCGATAGGCCGGTGCGCGCGGCATATCGGCGAAAGCCGATAGCCTGCGCCATAAAGCCGATAGCCTGCGCTATAAAGCCGATAGCCTGCGCCGTGGATGAATGCGTGTCTTTAGGTGTGATTGCGTGATGTATAAAGGGACTGTGGGTGTGTTGAATTGGGTGTGCTGGCGTGGTATGTTTGTGCATCGCGCGTGATTTTGGGACGCGGTCGCTGTTTGGGAGGGTTATGCGAATCTATTATATTCACGGGTTTAATTCATACAAAGGATCATCGACGCCGAAGAAGCTCAGGCAGGCGCTTGGGATGGAGGTGCATGAATTGTATTATGAATCTCAGAAAAGATTTGAGGAGATCATGGAAGCGCTGCGTGCGCAATATATGGCGAAGCCGGGCAATGAGCCGTCCGTGATCGCGGGGACCTCGATGGGCGGTTTCTTTGCGGATCAGCTGTGCGATATGCCGAATGTGATGGCAGTCGTGCTGATCAATCCAGTGGTGGATCCGGTGGAAGTGCTGAGCCAGGAGACTTTTTTAGGCGAGCAGGAGAATTTTATCACGCATGAAAAGTATATATTCAGCAAGGCGATCGCGGAGACTTACGGGCGTTATCGCGATATGCGCGGCGTGAACGTGCGGCGCTTTCTGATGCTTTCGGGGCATGACGAGCTGCTGGATTCGGGGGTTTCTGAAGCCTATTGGGGCGGCTGTGCGCGCATCGTGCGGCTTGAAGGGGGACATCGGCTGACGGATTTCGGCGCGGTAGCGCGGATATTGGCGTCGCTGATTCCGGAAGATGAAGACCCGAATGAGCGGTATGCCGGCTAGATTGCCGATTTGCATATGTTATTGTCCGCGTGATTGTGTTATTTTAGAGAGGTGCGTTTTTGTTGCCGGGGCATCGAAGGATATGGCTCGGCATGGTATGTATTTAGGAGGTATCTATGAATAAGCGTAGGTTCATTTTGCTTGCGATGCTCGGAATGGGGTTGACGGCAGCCGGGTGCACGGAGGATGCGGTAAAGGTCACGGTGGGGCATTCGGATGCGGATCCAATGGATCAGACGGGGCAGTGCACGGATGATTGTGTCGACGGGGTAAAGAAGTGCGATGCCAACAGCGTCTGGACTTGTGTGCAGGATGCCCAGGGATGCCGGTCTTGGCAGGTGGAAACGGCATGTGAAGAGGGCACGATATGCAGCCCGGAGACGATGAGCTGCGTGAATGTGGATCTCAGCTGCACGGATAAGTGCTCGGTCGATGAGAAGAAATGTGAGAATAATGGCATCTGGGCATGCACGATGATGCAGGACGGATGCTACGACTGGACCGAGTTGTCCGCTTGCGAGAGCGGCACGACGTGTGATCCCGGCTCGCTGCAATGCGTGACGGGGGACGTGTCCGATCCGCCGTGTTCGGATGTCTGCACTGAGAACGAGAAGAAATGCGACGCTGGCAGCATCATGATCTGCCGTAAGGATGCTCAGGGATGCCTGGACTGGGCCGAGGAGACGGAATGCTTGACGGGCACGCATTGCGATCCCGGTTCGTTCACATGTGTCGAAGGTGAAATTGAGCCGGAACCTTGTGCGGACAAGTGCTCGGAAGATGCGAAAA
>JAFZFY010000208.1 GCA_017555665.1 Pseudomonadota bacterium
CCTGCATAAATATGCTCTGCAGACGGATATCTTCCACACGCCCCGCCACCAGGACACGACCAAGAAAAGCCAAACCCTTCCAACGTCCCTTTGATCGTGACGGTGTATTGACCAGCCTGTTCATAAGAATGCTCCAGATCATCACATTCCCAATTACTGCATTTAAAACTTTCCTGTTTGCCATCGCCCCAATCGATCGTCAAATCACATTCACTGGCCATCCTGGTAGACAAGACCAACTTTTCCATCGATGAAAACTCATCCTCAAAATTCCACACGGTCACGAAGGCATCCGGCGCACAGCGGCCATCACTGCGGCAGACATAATGATATTCGCCATCATCCAGACATTGATCATCCGTGGTGCACTTGGTCGAGCATCGATAGCCAATAAAGCTGTCACAGAAGCCATCTTCTAAGTCATCCGAGCTATTACAATCGGCATACTTGCGACACGCCATGCCCTGATTTTTTGCAGTCTCATACTGATCGTGCATGTGATTGTGATTGGCATCGACCGGAACACAATCGCCCATTTTGCAAAATTCATCCGCATGCTCACACGTGACATCTTTGCATGGATCGACGCATTTGCCCGCCTTGCAGAGTTCATTCGCCTTACATTCGATACCTTCACAGGCGGCTTCGCAATCGCCCGCGTCATTACAGCCAGCTTTGCACTTATCGATACACGAACATTTGCCAGTGCTCGTATCACATGAAGAGCCCTCGACACAGTTCGCTGCACACGTGCACAGAGAGCCTTTATCGTTACAGCCGCCGACACAGCTCGCCGGGCAAGCACACGTCGCCCCGATGCTGTCACAGCCATTCTGGCATTGATCGGGACATTTGCATGCGCCGTTCTCATCTATGCCATTCTGGCACCCCTCTGCGTTCTTACACGTGCCGTTATCATTGCACCCATAGATGCAATTGCCGGGGCAAGAACACGATCCATCGAGCTCGCAGCCATTCTTGCATTTATCATCACAGCATGCTTTACCGTTCGCATCACAGCCGTTGGCGCAATTTTCGGGACACAGGCAGCCGCCGCTCGAATTACAGCCGCTCTGGCAGTTTTCCCTGCAGCAGACCTCCCCTGTCACATCACAGCCGTTCGGGCAGGATATATCGCATTTGCACGCGCCCTTATCATCACAGCCATTGACACACGACTCGGGACATGTGCATGTGCCATCCGCTTCGACACCGAATTTACAATTTTCTACCTGATTGCATTCCCCAGTTTCATCACAGCCGTTCGCGCACGTCTCAGGACATAAACATCCCCCGTTCTCATCACAGCCATTTTTGCATTGTTCAGGACACGCACACTGAATTGCATCGGCAGCGCACAAGCCCGGGCAGGTTGCAGCCAGCTGCCAGATCGTCGCATCTGCAGATTTTGAATCCGAAAAATCAGTATTCTTATAATCAAGATCAAAAAAATCAGTCTTATGCGCTTTGACACATTGATATCTTTTTCCAATTTTATGATCACCATCCTCACTATCTTTGCAATAGCTGTCATCTACATTACATCCGTCATTGATATAAAACTCTCTCCCGCATCCCGTCATGCTTACCAATACAACACAAGATATCATCATGAGTCGTTTCAACATGATCAAGCCTCCTTAAAATGTCAAACCCAATGAAACACTTGTGGGAGAGAGCATCAGAGAGACCTCACTCTCATCATTGATCTCAAAATGTGTATATTTAAACCCATAAATACCGGCGAGAATAGCGCCTGTCACGGTGAGGCCTGCGCCCACGCCGACCAACGCCCATCCGACAGAATAGACCGGCTTATCCTTGAAGGTATAAGGATTTCTCCCGTCATCGTGTGCCACGATCTCGCATGGCTCATTCGTGGCGATGATCCCTGCGCCAACCCCAGCGAGCACCAGACCGCCGGCACCGAGCCCAACGCCGGTCCACATAAGCGCCTTCACGTTATCCAAATGCTTGTCTTTATAAGGCGCAAGCGCGCGCAACTGGGCATTCTCGGCTTCCAGGCTCGACATGCGCTCACTGGTAGATGCGACCGCGCCCTTGGTGCGCTCAGGGTGCTCGTTTTCATATCGAGCATACCAGATCTTTTTGGCCGTATCCGGATCGACCGCAAACGTATAGGTGTTTTCACTCGCTTTCTGGTAGTAATAGAGCGCGTCCGATTTCTCATCAAGCGCTTCGGAAATCTTGCCCTGCAAGTAGTTCAAAGTCGGCGAGTTTGAGCAGATCTCCGATAGCGCCTTCGCCTGACGCTTGGCATCCTGCATCTGGTCGGCCTTCATCATCTCGACGAGCGTCTGAATGCCCTTCTGCCACTGCGCATTGTCTGATAACGAATCGCATCCGTCTGCCGCATGCGCCATCACTGGAAACAACGCGACGATCAGCACGATCAGGCAAAGCACACATTTTGACACACCAGCAAATGGGCGCTGATTTTTAGAAACAGAATATTTTGACGCGTTTGTTTTCATATCTATATCACTTATTTTAGGAAGTCTGATTTATAAAAGCAACCAATTTTACACTACCTTAATAGTGCTATTTTGTCTAGCTATATCGATAGCGCCCACATGGTTACGATCCAGACGCATGCTCTATCATGAGCATTTCTAACCTTTCGCGCCTAAAATAACAACGTCCGCGTATTGGCATCGCCAATAGCGGACGAAAGCCGTGCGTATTGGCATCGCCAATAGCACGGCAAAAATAATATCATGACCTAATTGATGGGGCACTGGATCATATAATCCGTCGTGTTGTTGTCGCTGCGGCATTCATTCGGCGCACCCTCGCCAAATGTCAGGCGAAGATAGATCTGAAGATTATCTGTTTCGCGTTTCTGATAATCGAATTTCAGATACATGCCTGTCGTCGCACGCAACTGCTGCGTCGTGCTGACCGAACCCGCAAGCGTGTATTCGCCATCTTTCTTGGAAGATGCCCAGATATAAATCGGGATGCCCGCATCCGCAGTCGCCCAGCCGACATTGACGACCTCGAAATAAACCGGGATCGTCGCCAGGCACTCATAGGGCGAGGATACGTTGCGAATCTCAAGATCAGGCAGATACGTCGCGCCTGGCTGCACGTTGAGACGGAAGTTGTTCAGATTCTGAGTGCTCCAGTTATTCTTCGGCTTTTTGGGAATCGTGCCGTCATCCGAAACATTCGTGATGCTGTAAGCGTGCTGGTTGTAGATCTTGCGCGTGTTGACCCAGTCCTTGTTAGGGCTCGAAAACACACGAACGCCGTGTGTCGCCGCGCGATCCGCCTGATTCGAAGACTTCATGATCACATCGACGCACTCATCCCAGCCTTCCTCTTTGGGTAACGATGTCGGGCAGCTGCCGACCATCGAGCTGTTTGACGACACAACGATCTCGGCGTGGTTGTCGTTATCGACATCCGCAATCACCGGATACTCCCAGTGCGTGCCAGACGTATTGCACTTGCAGTAAACTGTTTTACTCGTTTTGCCGTCATAAACGCGCAGGAAATACTCATCGGCATAGACGACATCGGCTGTGCCATCGCCGTCAAAGTCAAACACCGACGATCCAGTCTTTGCCGAAGACCAGTCATGCGTCTCACGCGTCCACTTGATCGTGCCATCATAGTTGAAGACGACGTATGCTTTTTTTCCGGCAAACGTGATCTCCGGCTGTCTCGTATCATCAAGGTTCGCGATCGTCGGAGGGCCGCCCGATCCCGCCGCATGCGCGACCGGCGCATTCCAGAAGTTCGTGCCGTCGCCGCGCAACGCCATAACCGTGTTGGCTGTAGACTGAACAATCGCAATTTCGGGATGACCGTCCAAATCGAGATCGCCGATCGCAGGATAACCGACCGTGAGATCTCTTCGATCAAAGACCGGCTTGAGCACCTTATTCAGGAAATCGACCTTGTACGCGACGGGGCCGCCGACAAGCTCAAGCTCGCCATCCTCGTCGATATCTGCCGCGACCGGATAATCGCACATGTTATGCTGATGCCCGTTATCATCGCACCCGGGATACGACATACGCGCGATCAGCTCGCCTGTCTGCCCGTTCAGCACGTTATAACGCCCGTAAACTTCGGGCAGGCCGTCCCCGTTAAAGTCCGCGATACCGGGTCCCGACTGGCCGCATTCGTTGTAATCGCCAGCCGTGCTCTGCCACATCAGATCGCCTTTGTTGTTGAACACGGCGAGTTTCAAACGGCTGCCGTATGTGGAACACGTCAGGATTTCGAGGCCGGGATTGGAAGGAATGATATCGCCGACAGCGACCTGACTGCCGCCGTCCGTAAAAGGAGCCCCCTTGCTGAACGCCTTGAGCTTGCCGGTCTTGCCATCCAAAATGCGCAAGATGCCATTGCCGTTGTAATGCGCCAGATGCATGGGATTATCCGTACTGAACGCATTGAAAATGACTTCGGAAGCGCCGTCGCCATCGACATCAGCGACCATCGGCGACGACATGACCTGAACATGATTGGGGAACTGGTCAGAGGCCGGCGCGAGATCACCGGCGCCCCAGTACCAGACGAGCGTCGGAATAACCGCCCCCCCCGTCGGCTTGGCCTCGCATACCTCGCCCGTCGGCTGCGGCAGACACTGACGCATCACGGCATCGCAAAACTCGCCATTCTCGCACATGTAATTATCCACACACGAGACCGACGGCGTGTAGCACCGATTGGAAACGCATATCTCGCCCGGCTGACAGCACATCTCTTGGCCACTCCCGTCCGTGCAGCGCACGACATTCTCGGCACAAACGATGTGACAAGCCTCATTTTCGCAGACCTCGTTGGCGCCGCAGCAGTTCTGGCCGCACGCATCCTTGCGGTCACAGCAGAGCTTGCTCTTGCCGCAGATCTGCCCTTCCTCACAGCAAATCTCGTCACAGCGCACGCCGCCGTTCAGACACCACGCCGACGGCTTGCAGACGTTATCGACGCATTCGTAATCACCTTCACACAGCACACCGCCACATTCTATCTTGTCAAAACACATATCCTGGAAACAATACTGCGTATCTGTGCAGGCAATGCCGCCGCAATCGCCCGCCGGCACACATGCGCCATACCGGCATGCCTCATTGTCGGCACACGCAATGCCGCCGCATGTTCCCATCTTACGGCATACGTCATCACGGCACACCTCGTCTTCGCTGCAAGCCACGCCGCCGCAATCCCCTGACAAGCGGCAGACGCCATCCACGCAAGACTCATCCGCGCCACAGGATGCACCATCACACTCGCCCGGCTCGCGGCACACATGGTTGTTGCAGACCTGCCCATCCGGGCAAGCGATGCCGCCACAATTCCCGTCGGTCACGCATCGATCGTTTTCACACCATTCATCCGCGCCGCAAAGCATGCCGCCGCAAGCCTTCGTGCATACCTCGTTCTGGCAAAGCTCGCCCATCTCACAGAACACGCCGCCGCATCGATCCATACAATGCGCATCCACGCACTTCTGATCGCTGGTGCAGATCTGATCGCCGCAATAGATCGCGTCGCAATTCTCACACGGGGCTTCAGGCTCGGCACAGACATGATCACGACACTCCGCACCATCCGGACAATCCTTCACATCGTCGCACCGATCCCCCAGCTGAGGCTCGACTACGACCGGCTTATCCACATCCGTCGATATCACAGAACCACCGTCCGAACAACCGCAGGCAAGCGCCCCAGCAACGGTCACAATGGCAATCGTCAGTCTTTTGTTCATGTGTGCATCCTCCATCCAACACAAATCCACGCCCGCTTATCTGACAAAAACGTTATGACGCGTCAAGCCTCTAAACCATTTTACCCCCGACACGCAACCGCCTGCGCGCGCCTATTGCCTGCGGCAATACGGCTTGCGCGCTCGCCTATTCTCGCATGGCTCGAATACGGCTCGCCATTCATTTTCAACAACCTGATGATCTGGCACGCAGGCGTGTATCGCGAAAATATAGGCGTATCACAATACCGTCCTTTGGTTCACCAAACATGGGTGAGCGCAAGCGCCCACAGATTCCTCTCACTTTGGAGAAGGTGCCGCGAAAGCGGCGGGGGAAGCCTAAAAAGCCATATCCACTGTTGTTAAACATCGCCTTTGTAACGAATTTGGTGACTGATCAACGGCCCTCAAAATCATAAGCATTTCAACAATCTTCGCGCCTATAAGCAGTCGAACATATATATGCCCTCAGGGCAAAAACGCTTGTATGGCTAACCACTGCCTGCCATCTGCTGCCTACTGCCTGTCCGCAATGCCCTTCATACTTCAGACAAGTTTATGGGCTGAATTGTAACATTTTATTAAAAACACTTGAAATCCGCTTGAATTTTCGACAAATAGCGCGCCGCTTTTTTCACTGGTCTCGGTGAAACCGAAAGCGAACGACACTCGAAGATAAGGAAGACAGAATGTTACCAGAATTTGACGACAATGCCGTGGCAAAAGACATCGAAGCCGTATGTAGCAAATGCGGCGAAACATGGCACGTCATCGTTGCCGTTGCAGACGGCAAGATCGCTCAGGTCCAGTGCAAATCCTGCATGGGATATCACAAATACAAGCCGATCGCCTCAGACCGCATGACGATCAAGAAGAGCACAAAGACAATGATCGCCGCATCCGTCCCCAAGTCGGCAGCCACACGCTCAAGCTCGTCTTCGAGCAAATCCAAATCAACAAGATCCTCGGAGCCAAAAATCCTGGAGCCCAAAGTCACGCCCAGCAGCCGAGAGATCCGCAAATACAACATCCACGAATCCAATTTCCAGCTCGGCGACCGCATCGAGCATGCAAAGTTTGGCATCGGCGTCGTAGACGAACTCCCCTCGCCCAACAAAATGTACGTCACGTTCCAGACGGAGCGAATTCTGCTCGTTTACGGCAAGTAAGCCAAACCCACGGAGATGCCGTCCCAAAGGCATCTCTTCGCAATCGAGATACAGAAAATCCATGTCTCGGCACTCGATCCGTGTTATGAATGCCCCTTGCGGCAGAGGGGCAGACCAGCTGCCAGGCATTTGCACGGAATCATAGATATGGAAACGACACACACACGGCGATTCACACTTATCCCAGGCAACAGGCTCAGGACAGCCCTATTCTGCACAGCAGTCGTAGCCGGAACCATTCCAGCAGCAGCCGGCCTGTTCACCCCCGAAATCGCACAGGCGCAACCGGCAGAGACCGATGCGCGCATGATCGCGGGTCCAGGCGAGAAAGCCGGCGAGCTTGGACGCGGCGAGCTGCTTGCAAACTCGCTCAAGCGAGAGAAGCTTGACCCGAACTCGATTCGACAGGCCATGCAGAGCATCGGCAAGCTCTTTGATTTTCGACTGTCACGCGCCGGCGACAAGTATGTCTATAAAGCCCAGAACGGCAGAAAGATCCAGATGCTTCGATACCAGCGCGGCCCGCACGTCTACGAAGCAGTCCTGGATGAAGCCACCGGCGAGTACTATTCGCGCCTGGTTGCCGCGCCACCGCGTCAAGTCCAACCGGCAGCCGCAGCCCCGGCTGAACCCAAAGTCGACTTCCGCGCACCGAGCGATGAGGATGACGGCGAAGTCGATGTCGAGCATGTCCCCATGCGAGGGCAAAATCAGATCGCCGAAGATGCTGAACACGGCGCGCCGGATGCCCCCACACAGCCAGAGGACGATGCCCTGGCGGGCAAACCAAGCCCGGATGCCGAATTTGAAGACCACTTCGAAGCCGACATCCTCCCCGGCACCCCACAGCCGCTCGACACCTCCGATGATCCCACGGATGCCGAAACCGATGATAACGGCGAACTCCCCGAATATGTGGATGATACGCGTGTTGCCAATCCGGTCATTGCACAGCCTCAGGCAAAGAATGTGATCGTGCCGGAACCGACAGTCACGAATGAACCTTTCACGGGCAGCATTCGCGCAAAAAAGCCTGCCGAGCCCGAAAACACGACCTTTACCACGATCGGCTATGTCACGCTGATCCTAGGCTCCGTTTTCCTGTTACTCGCCGTTCTGATCTATGCGCTGCCTGCGCTTCGGGCGCGACGGCGCGTGGCTGGCATGGGCCTGAAGATTCGCGATATCATTCGAATCTCAGCCGAACAGCGCCTATTGTTTGTCGAATGTGACGACTACACATGCCTCATCGCGATCAACCGTGACAGCGCATCATTTGTCGCGCCTTGCCCGCTTGACGAAGCGACATTTATCCAACAAGTCAAAGCCAAAAGCTATTGGCACCAGATGTCTGGCAAGCCGCTCTCAGACAGGCAACTCGCGTCGCTCGTCCAGGCGCTGGCACATCCCAAAGCCGAGCGAACCACGACTGCCCAGATGACCGTCAACGACGATATCGAGGACGAAGACGAAAACGGTGACACAAAGCATACGCCACAATCGCATGCCTTTGCCGAAGCTGAAGATGCGTCAGACGATGAAGATGCCTGGGACGACGAAGACGAAGAGGACGAAGACGAAGACGGCGAGGACGAATATGAAGATGACGACGATGCGGATGAAGACGAAGAAGACGAAGATGAGGAGGATACAAAGCATGCCAAATAAAAGCCTGTCGATCGCCCTCCTCTGCCTGTGCTTCACGGGATGTGCTACGACGACAGCCCCCCAGCCGAAGCCCGAAGCCGCCATCGCGCCGATATCGCAGCCCGAAGAAGCGGCCGCCCCCGAAACCGTCACGCCGCCGCCCGTACCAGAACCTGAAATCACGCCAGAACTCAAGGCTCTCCGCAACAGCATTCAGGCTGGAAATGCAAGCGAGATCAGATCTGCAGCACTCGAAATCATCTCGAAAGATACCACGTCAAAAGACAGCGCAGAAGCACACAGGGCATTGGCAAATGTCGCCATGAACGCGCAAAACTACGATGAAGCCAGGCTTTATGCAGATGCCGCATCAGCCATCGATGCCAAAGACATGGACACGATGCTGATCAAGGCCAGAATCGCCATGCATCAAGACAAATACGATGAGGCAAACAGGCAGCTCAAAGCCGCCATCGAAACCGATCCCAATGCCGTGGAACCGCATATATTAAAGGCCGCCATCGCACTGAAATTCCTCGATTCAGAACGCGCGCTCGAAGCGGCCACGACCGCAAACAGCCTGGCCCCCAGCAACTGTGATGCAGTGATCCTTTACGGGGATGCGCTTTACCAGAATCTCAAATACGATCAGGCGATTGCAGCCTATGAAAAAGCCGATGCGGCACAGTGCCAGATGACAGAGGCGGCGATCCTGAACATGGCAAAGCTCTACGAAGTCCAGCTGCAGGCTCCCGCCAAGGCATGCAAAGCTTACGGCAGGCTCACCACGATCGCGCCCGACAACGCCTATTACAAAGCGTCACGCGACTATCAATGCTCCCTTTAAACGCCCGTAACGCCGCCCCATGCCAATGACAGCCGCCCAAGGTCACGGCTGATATGAATTGAAACATGCCATTACTTCCCAAAGATTTACAGCGATTCAGCACGGACGGCCCGCACGTCACGCCGCAGTATATCAAGGCCACGCCAGCCGTCGTGCAGCTCGCGGAACAACTCGTGGACTGTTTTGAGTTCTGCATCGACGATACCTACGGCATGCTTCAGGACAGCCTGGAGCCATTGTGCCTTTCGAGCCAGAGGCACAGGCTTATCAAGGGAATGATCCACATCCTTGAGGATCGTCTCTCGTTCCAGGAAGAGCTCCCCCTCGATCCGATCGCGCTCCGAGAAAAGCTGTTCACACGGGCAGCATCCGTGAGCGCAGATACCTTTCAACAGATGGCATGGCGCGATCAGATCATCGCAGACACGGCCTCGGAACTCGGCATCGAACCCGCCACTCTCGAAGACGCGCTCTATGCCGATCTGAAGCGAGAACGAAAGATCACGGCATTCGAGCCCATCACGCCCGAAGCCCTGATCGCCGAATACAATCTGACGCTTGCGAAATCGCTTCTTCTGTATGCCAAAAAGCTGACTTTCACGGTGGATGTCGGCACGGCAGACCGTACCGTCGTGCGCAAGCTGTTTCAGAACTTGAGATTTTTCAATCTTTTGTTTGAAACCCAGGCGATCACCGAAAGCGCATGGCAGTTTTCGGTCGACGGCCCGACCGCAGTCCTGCCGCAGCCGCAGAAATACGCGGCATCGCTGGCCTCCTTTCTGCCGAGCCTTTATGCCTTTTCTGCATGGCACGCGACATCGGATATCGAGATCGAAGGCAAAAAGTACCAGTGGCAGCTCAAACCGAATGATTTTACTGCGCCAGAAATGCGTTTTCCGCACCGCCTGTCGGAAGAAGCCCAGATGCTTGAAAATCGGATTCAGGAAGCCGGCAAAGGCTGGCACGTCACCCATGCCTATCCCTTCCTTCAGTTTGACGGTCAAGGCATCTGGATCCCCGATTTTTCGGTGTGTCACGAGGCGAGCGGTCGTGTCGCCCACCTCGAAGTCCTGGGATTCTGGCGTGCAGATTACCTGAACCGCCGCCTTCAGATGCTACAGAAAGCGCCCAAGAACCTGATCCTTGTCATCAGCGACAAGCTCAAACTGAGCGATGGCGAGCTTGCCAAGACAGGAATCGAGGTCGTGTGGTACAAGCGGACGCCGCGCTATCAGGATGTGCTGGCGGCCGCAGAGAAGTGCGCAGCCGTTCCGAATGCGGACGCGCATCAGTCATAGAGAAAGTCGAAGATGTCAGCGCATACCCAGTCACTACAGGAATTGATCGATGCGTTTTCAATGCTTCCGGGCATTGGGCGCAAATCCGCGACCCGTCTCGCGTTCTATCTTGTCCGGCAGCCGGCAGAAACATCCGTAAAGCTCGCCACGGCCATCACCTCTGCGCGCACGCGCATACGATTCTGCGAAGTCTGCCAGAACCTATGCGAGACAAGTCCGTGCGACCGATGCGCCAAACCGGTCAAAGACGAGCACCAGCTTTGCGTCGTCGAGTCCCCGCAAGACCTCGTGGCAATCGAATCGACGCATGAATTTCACGGGCGTTTCCACGTGCTTCACGGCGCGATCTCGCCGCTTGACGGCATATCGCCGAGCGACCTGAAGATCCGGGAACTGATCATGCGCCTGAGCGACAGCAAGTTTACCGAAGTGATCCTCGCGACAAACCCGTCGATCGAAGGCGAAGCAACGGCAGCCTATCTCAAACGCCTGATCGAGCCGCTGGGCATCAAGGTGACGCGGATCGCGTCCGGGCTTCCGATGGGCGCACAGCTGGAATACGCGGACAAGGCAACGCTCGGACGCTCGCTGCTCGACCGCCGCGAGATATAAAAAAAGAATAAAAAGTCGTATCCGCGAAGCGGATAGACTTTTTGCGCCGGCGTATCCGCAAAGCGGATAGCCGGCGTTTCCAAGAAAAACACGAGAAAACACGGATCTTTACATATGAAAGAGACTTCATTTGTCGGCGCCAGATTTTTCATGGGCTCAGTGACGAACATCGCGAACCGCCCGTTTCGCAGGCTTGTGACTGAATATGGCGCAGATGCGACGATCGGCGAGATGGCGATCGCAAAGTACGTCGTCAACGGGGGGAAACAGGATCTGACGCTGATCAAACGAGGCCCGCACGACCGCATATTCGGCGCCCAGATCGTGGGCGGCAACCCGAATCATCTCGCCAAAGCGGCGCGGCTTGCCGAGAAATACGGTGCGGATTTTGTTGATTTTAACTGTGCATGCCCGCACCAGTCCGTCGTGTCACACGGCGGCGGCGCGATCCTTCTGCGGCGGCCAGAAGCGCTCGTCACCCAGCTCGATGCGATCCGACAGGCGGTGTCGATCCCGGTGTCGATCAAGATCCGCAAAGGCTTTGACGAAGGGGACAACGTGGCGCAGGAAGTCGCGGATATCGCGCAAAAGGCTGGTTTTAATGCCATTTTTATTCATGGGCGCACCAAGGCGGCGCAATACCGAGGCAGCTGTGACTGGGAACTGATCGAGCAGGTCGCGCGGAATGCGGACGTGCCGGTCATCGGCTGCGGCGATCTGGCAAATGGCACGGATGTGCTCCAAAAGATGCCCGACACGCAGTGTTCGGGATTTGCCCTGGCACGCGGCGCGATCACCAAGCCTTGGATTTTCAAAGAAATCCACGAAGGTCACGCTATTGATCCCGATGCCGAGACGCGACTTGAAATGCTTGCCAGGCTTGTCATGTACACGCTGGAGACGTTTGGCAGGGACGAAGTCGGGCTTAAAAAATCTACGGATTTTCTGTGCAAACAGCTCGATTTTCTGACACGATATGTCCCGACCAGCATCCTCGGATACGAGCTGCCGATGCAGGAACGCGCGCCGGACTGGACGCCCAGAAACGAACTGGAGGCGCTGTGGAAGCGCACAGACCGTGACGGCCGTCTTGAACTGCTCAGGCGTGCCGGGCTTCCGGATACGCCGGAACCGCGCGTCAGAGAGGTCAAGAAGCAATCCGCCGCTTCATCTCAGGATTCGCAAGAGGCACCCGATGTTTCGGCAATACGCGCGGTGGAGATGCTCGATACGTCGACAGAAGATGCCGTAGATTCGCACGAATTCGAGGCTGAGAGCGCCCAAGATGTCATCGATGCTTCAGACTCAAGCGCGTTGGATGCAATCTGCACAGCGGCAGCAGATGTCGTGGGGGTGCTTGAAACCGTCATAGATTCATGTGCAGATGCCGTATCTTCAGTTATTTCCGGGATTCTTGACCCATAAACCTTAGGAACAGACATGCTTGCAGCACTTGCATCACAGACGCCATGTGCAAACGCACACGCCATACTCCACGCATTCGGTTATGAAGTTTTCGACTGCCCAGGCCGTGCAGCGCTTGAGGAGCTTCTGGAAACCAAAGTGATGGATCTTGTATTGTGCGACATGTTCCTGGATGACCGTCCGAGTGCCGACCTTCCCGAACGATATGCAGATACGGCGTGGATCGCGTGTATCGACCGCACATGCGGCTGGGCGCTCGGTGCCGAGCTGCACCGCCTGTCGGGATTTTGCGACGTGCTGTACATGCCCGTCGCGGAGACAGAGCTTTTCGCGTCGCTTTGGGCGATCTCGCAGATGCGAGAGACGGGATGCCTCATGGAAAACACGGCGCGTCATGCGGAATTCCGATGGATGAAGAAGACCTATTCGAGCCCGCCCTCGGTCACGCTGGAGCACTATGTCGAGAAGCTGGACGACGTTTTTGCCGTTCCCGAAAGCGGCAGCGAGGATTACGCGAGCAGCCTTCAGGTCCAGTTTTTCCGTCCCGGAGACAGCGGCTTTCTTTCGCAGACGCAGTTCGCGCGTCTCTGGTATCGGATCACAGCCGGCGGCATGACGGGGCTGCTTCACCTGATACGCCAAGGGCTTCGCATCACATTATGCTTCGAGTCGGGCAGTCTTTACGACGTGCAGGCACGCGATCCGCTCGGCTATTTCGACATCCGCTCATGGTGCAACCGCAACGGCATATCGCAGAGCTTCGCGCCGGGACAGTCGCGCCGAGAATTCCTGAAAGCCCTCCCCGATGCCGCGAGCCACATCGCAAAATGGGCGCGCGCCCTTGTACTGGAGATCTTCACGTGGTCAGAAGCGGCCTTTGACTGGCAGACCGACAACCTGCCGCCGCGACAGAATTTTCACCCCACGCCGGACATGCTCAATGCCCAGGAAATCCTTGCCGAAGGGATATTCAAACAGATGCCGGTCGCTTTCGTGCTCGAAGTGACGCATTCCTGTCTTTCATATTTTTTAAAATTAAAGGATAATATGACCGGTTTGGATCACGCTTTTTTGCCGCCGCAGGCAATAGAGGTTGCCGAAAGCGTAAAAAAGGGCGATACACTTCCAGGAATGCTTGCGGCGTATGCCGCAGACTATCCTGTCCATCAGGTCATCTATCTTTATCTCGTCATGGGTCAGCTTGATTTGATTGCATAAAGGAGACAGTGAAAATGGGAAATCTGGACAAGAACCAAACGCGTAAAGAGCCCATTACCTTTACTGGCCGCACACGGAGCGATGCCAAACGCAAGGCTTTGAACTACTGGTATATGAACCAGAATGCGCTTGCGATGTCGATCCGTGAGTTCAGTGCCAGACTCGTTCTCCTGCCTGACGGCAAAAGCATCGTGTTTTACGAGACCCCCTCTGCCTGACCCAGCCGTACCACATTATCCGTTCCAGTAATCCGCTTCGAAGCGCCCGCCGGCACGCCCGGATTTGCGACATGACAGACCACACGCAGACGATTCTCAGCGAAGCAACTCATGCGCTCAAGCTGAAGAAATACACGCTGAGCACGCCCTTCGAAGCGACCAAACGCGTCTTCCAAAAGCGGCTTGTTTTTATCGGTTCCCATCCTGACTGCGATTTCTGCCTGGCAGAGCCGTCCATATCCCGACAGCACGCCAAGCTTGAACTTGATGAAACAGGTTGCCGCCTCGTCGACCTGGGCAGCAAGAATGGCACTTATCTCGGCGATATCCGAATCAATGACATCTATCTGACGCATCACACGACATTCCGGTGCGGTGCGGTCGAGATCACCTTTGAACTTCAGAGCGACACGTTTGAAGTGGCCATCAGCCAGAAGGATCACTTTGGCCGTCTGTTAGGCCAGTCGATCGCGATGCGGGAGATTTTCGGACTTCTTGAACGCGTCTCGCCCACGCCTGCGACAATCCTGATCGAAGGGGAATCCGGAAGCGGCAAAGAGCTCGTCGCGAGCGCGATCCGCGAACACTCTGATCGCGCGAACAAGCCCTTTATCGTATTCGACTGTTCCTCCGTATCGAAAGACCTGATCGAATCAGAGCTTTTCGGGCATGTCAAGGGCGCCTTTACGGGCGCGATATCAGACCGGAAAGGCGCCTTTCAGCAGGCAGACGGCGGCACGATTTTCCTCGACGAGATCGGCGAGTTATCGCTCGATCTTCAGCCGAAACTGCTCCGCGTGTTAGAAAACCGAATGGTCAGGCCAGTTGGCGGAGAGACGACATATCCCGTGGATGTCCGTGTCATTGCGGCGACGAACCGTGCCCTTTCCCGCGAAGTCGAGTGCGGCAATTTCCGCGAAGACCTCTATTACAGGCTGGCCGTCATCAAGATCGACATGCCGCCGCTCCGCAAACGTCCGGAAGACCTGCCGGTACTCGTCGAGCATTTTCTGACGCAAGCCGCAGCCAAATTCAACCGTCCGGCGCCGCATATCTCGTTTTCCACGTTACAGAAGCTGCGCCAATATCAGTGGCCAGGCAACGTTCGCGAGCTCAAAAATTTTATCGAGCGCGCCTGCCTGCTCTCGACAAACGACCGCCTCGAAACGCGTTTCCTCAACTCGAAGACCGGCGAACTGCCAGCCGAATGCAACGCCGCCGCAACGGAATCGCTGATCGAGCTTCTCATCAACCAGAAGACGCCATTCAAAGAGGCCAAGCAGATCGTGATCGAGCAATTTGAAGCCGCCTATTGGACAAAACTTTTGGAAACGACACGCGGGAACATCTCCAAAGCGGCGCGCATGGCAGACATCCACCGCAAGACGGCGGAATACATTATTCGCAAGCTCAATCTCACGATCAAGCCGCCCACAGAACCAGACGAAACGTGAGGCCGCCATGTCACTACTTGACCCAGAAATCATCGAAGCGCGCCTGCGAAATATATTTCTGAATCAGCCAGAACAGATCGGATTCGACTATCTTGCGGAGCTGATCCGCCATTCGCCATTCTCAACCGAGGCGCACCGCGAGCTGATTGCCGCAGTGCGCGTTTTTGTACGGCTTCAAGGGGATGTTTTTTTTCAGTCGCGATGCCGCAGCTTTTACAACTGCGAAGCCGACGATGCAGATATCGGCACATTCACGCGCGTCTTTTTTACCGACTATCCGCCATCGAGAGTCGGCCTTCCCCACACCGATGCCCAGAATGCGCAGACCATGATCAGCCAGCCCCTTGGTGTTCAGAAAGCCATGGCGCGATCACATCTTCGCGGCCACCAGGAAGCGCTGCTCTACACGCCCTGGCCGCCTGTCATTGAGATTCTCTGCGCCAATCCGTCGCTTCAAGAGCGAGATGTCGTGTTCATGGCATCGCGTCGCCCGACACAGAACGCGCTTCTCGAACCGATCCTGATGTCAGAATGGTCGAGCCGTCCAGAGATCCGCTTCGCGCTCGCCGCGAATCCCGCCCTGAACGTCAGCCATGCCCTCAGGTGCGTCCCCACGCTTCCGCGCCCCAAAATCGAGATCCTTGCATCCCAGACCGAGCTCCACTGCATGATCGGGCTGCACGCGCAGAAGTATCTGGCATATCTCGACCGTTTTTAAGGTGACTGTTCGGCCCATAGGCGTTTCCTGAAATCATGGGAAATGTCATGCAAGCCTGCACAAAAGTTTTTGGCCTGAGGGGATGTTCGTACACGAGCGCATACAGATGCAATCGCCGTTGAAGCGCTCACAATTGAGCGAGCGGCAGAATCGTAGCGTTTAAAACCTTGAGAACATACAGAATCTAGTTTATGATATAAATTTGCGGTATTGCCGTGTTTTTTTGTCTACAAATAGGGGAAGTTGCATGAAAAAAATTCTTATAATGGATTCCGATGAAGCCCTGCTCAATATCCTATCCCAGGAAATGATCGCAGCCGGTTATGAACCGATAGCCGTCACCTCCGCGCAGGAAGGACTTGCCTATTCAGCCGAAGCCTCCCTCATCATCATCGCCGTCGAGCTTGCGGATCAAAACGGATTCGTGACCTGCGGAACGCTCAAACGGAATCCCCAGACAGCCCATATTCCCGTATTTATGACGAGCAGTGCGGACTCGACTGCCGAATTTGAGCGGCATCTCAACCTCCCGGTCCATGCCGACGGCTATTACCTCAAACCGCTCGACATTCCGGCCATGCTAGAAGCGATCCAGTACATTTTTGCCGAAAGCGATGCCTATGCCACTGAATCTTATGATCCCAATGCGCTTCAGGCAGACGTTTATTATGACGAAAATGGCTATGCCGCGCCGGAAGGCGAATACGTACAGGACGGCTATGCCGCACCGGAAGGCGAATACGTACAGGACGGCTATGCCGCACCGGAAGGCGAATACGTACAGGACGGCTATGCCGCACCGGA
>JAFZFY010000209.1 GCA_017555665.1 Pseudomonadota bacterium
AGGACCGCGACGGCGGTCTGTCTGATGATAGAATAGCGTTCATGTCTTGGCAATGTAAAACGTTGGCTGACCGTATGCGCAACGGGCGCATACGGTCAGCCAGCGGCACGTATCCGGCCGGAGGCTGGGCGTGCCGCACACAAAAAAACATCAACGCCGTGGGAGTTTGCGCATGAGTCTGTAGATTTCGTCGATCTGTGCATCCGAGATGTGATCGTTGCCGAAAGCGGCGTCTTCGATGCAATTGCAGAATTTTTCTAGATTTTGATCGTTGCGTGAGAGGCGCAGGGCTGCCGGTGTCATTTCGCCCCACTCGACGGTCGTGCCGGTGATATGTCGTGCCGTATTTTCAAAGCACTCGGCGATGTAGTCTCTGCGATTTTTGAGAGACACGACGTGTCGGCCGGGTTTGTCGAATGCGCTGTTGAACGGGAGGTAATCTGGGGCAGAAATGGTGATTTGCGTCTGTAATGGGCAGGCAAGCGGCCAGTGGTCGTGCGCGATCGGCTGGTCATTTGCTCTGATCGTGACCGCGTCATGGGCGAGTGGGCGTTGCGAGTTTGCATCGATACACAGGATCTCTGCCATGCCTGGGGCGACTGTTTTGAGTGCTTTGGCGGGGATGTGGATAGGCCAGTGATCCACGGATTGTGCACGGCTGGTGCGGTTTGGCGCGGGCGGCAATTTGGGACGGTCGTGGTATTTTACGATCAGATAGGCGCCGAGTGCGAGCAGTATCGGCGCGAGTGCGGCGAGCCATGAAAAGAACTCCCGTTTGGGCAATTCAAAACAGATCTCGGCTTCGATTGCGGTCGCATTTTCGGGGGCGATCTTGACCGTGTGGCAGCCGTTTATTTCGGTCGGGAGCCTGAATGATATCAGATCGCCATCGGCTTGGGCGCTGATGGCCTGCGCGCTGTGACTTGGAATGCTCAGGCTTGCGCGGATCGGGAAGTCTTTGTATTGGGGCAGCACGCGTGCCTGTATGACGTGAGCATTGAGGGTTTGGATATACTGGATATCCTCGGCGAGCAGTTCGGTATATAGGTCTATTTGGGCACGGATGGTCTCAGAGTCGGTATAATCAGAAGCAAATCGCTCTATTTCAAGGGGGAGCGTTTGGGGGTTCGGGGATGTGGGAAGTTCAAACGCGAGCTGTGTGGTGTTTTGCAATTCCGTGCGTTTGGACTGGGGGCCGAAACTGACGATATAAACCAATGGCTGTCTTGTGCATATCGGCGGTTCGGGCTGTAACGTGAATCGTAGCGGCTCGCCGGCATGATACAAAATGTGCTGGATTCGGGACTTTGGCTCGGTATAGGTCGGCGTGTCTTCGGCAAACACGAGCCGTGTCTGGATATGGCATGCGGTGATGTCGATATCTTGTGAATCGCGTGTGCCGATATAGGCATCCCGCCCGCGGAAGATGAGATCCGCTTGATATTTGCCAGGCGTGAGACCGAGTGGGAGCGAAAGCCTGCCATCCGCATCCGTGTTGGCTTGGTGAATCGTGTTCTCGCCTGTTTCGATCTGCCCGATCGATATCTCGACGGGCATGTTCTGGACCGGATGGTTGAGATCATCGAGTAACGCGAGGCTCAGGAGGCCGCCGTCATTGGGGATGACTGAGGATTCGAAATGTGTTTCGGCTTCGATATAGAGTGTTTCGGCAAAAGCATCGGGTTGTATGGCAAAGCATAAAACGGTAATAAGGACAGCTGTCGCGATTCTGGGCGCAAACCGTGGGGAGGATCCTGGGTAATGTCTGAGACAGTCTATCATCGAATGAGCAAAGAGATCGAAAAGGTCTATATCGGGGAGCCAGGCGTGATCCGCGCGGTATGCGCGGCGATGTTTGCCGGAGGTCATGTCCTGATCGAGGGCGTTCCCGGACTTGCCAAAACAACGCTTGCCAAAGGGCTTGCGATGGCTGCCGGTGCGGAGTTCCAGCGCATCCAGTTCACGGCGGATCTGATGCCAGCCGATATCACGGGATCGTCAGTTTACAGGATAGACAAGGGCGAGTTCAAGTTTATCGCAGGCCCGATATTCACGCATGTGCTGCTCGCAGATGAGATCAATCGGGCGCCTGCGCGCACGCAGAGTGCGCTTTTGGAAGCGATGCAGGAACAGCAGGTGTCTGTAGATGGCAAGACGTATCCGCTCAAGTCGCCTTTTTTTGTGATCGCGACGCAGAATGGCACGGATGAGCTCGGCACATATCCGTTGCCTGAGAGTCAGCTCGATCGCTTCATGTTTCGCATTCGCCTGGGGTATCCGACGGCAGAACAGGAGCGACGCATCATCATGCAGGCGGCTATGCCTGAACCGGTGATCACGCCCGTGCTGAGCGTGCCTGAAATCCTCGATATCCGAAAGACTTTGGAGCATGTCCGCGTATCGGATGAGATGGCTCAGTATATTTCAGACTTGATCCGGGAGACGCGAAATGATCCGGCGATCGAGCGCGGTGCCAGTCCGCGCGCGGGCACCATGCTGCTTCGCGCGGCACGCGGCTATGCTTATTTGCGGCAGTCGGCGTTCCTTATCCCGGACGATGTCTTGGAGGCGTTTCCGCTCGTCCTCAATCACCGCCTTGTGCTGACGGATGAAGGGGAGTCTGTCGATACCATTATCACGCGTATTATCAGGCGTGTTCGGTTCAAATAGGCATGAGACAGGCGTTGCCGTGCCTGGCGTTTTGCGCTGAGGCGAGGTTGGCGGGGAAAACGTAGGCAGTCGTGTGCGTGATTATGGGGCAAAGACTGCGAGGCTGAGGGGGGATGTATTCACGGGAGCGCGAAAGGGGCATCGACCTGAAAGGTGAGGACTTTGTGTGTCATGGGGTGTTTGAATGTGATGTTTTGGGCGTGAAGCGCGAGGCGGTTGATCGGATCTGTGGTTGCGCCGTATTTGGCATCGCCGGCGATCGGGTGACCGAGGGACTGGAGGTGTACGCGGATCTGGTTGGTGCGGCCTGTGTCGAGTTCGAGTTTGACCAGGGAATGCGTGGGGGATGCTGAAAGTACCCAGTAATGCGTGATGGCGCGCAGTCCTTTATGGGGATCCGAGGTGGCATGCACGACTTTGCGGTCGTCTTCGTAGAGATAGGAATCGATCGTGCCTTCGGCGTGTGCAAACGTGCCTTCGGCCAGTGCGATGTATTCGCGGCGCAGGACGCTGTCGTTCCATGATTTGACGAGCTTGTCCTGGGCTTCGCGGGTCTTGGCGAAGATCATGACACCCGAGGTGTCGCGGTCGAGCCTGTGCACGATAAAGATGCGCCTCGCGGGATCTCGTTTGCGGATATAGGCTTCGAGAATCGATGCGGCATTGTCTACACCGTGACCTGTGGTATCGACAGAATGCAGCCCGGAGGCTTTGTGTACCACGAGAAGATGGGCGTCTTCAAAGAGGATCGTGAGGCGCGGGTCGGAGAGGGCAAACCTGGCCTGTTGCGGGGAGAGTAATTCGACTTCGGTGCCTGGTGCAAGCGGGTAGTCGAATTGTGTGACGGGGGCATTGTCGATGCGGATGCAGGCGTGTTTGAGGAGATCTTTGATGGAGGTGAGGCTCTTTCCGGGGAGCTTTTGTTTGAGGAATTCGAGCAGCGGTGCAGGGTCTTGTACGCGAAGTCGTCTCGTGTTCTGAGGGGAATTGGGGCATGTGTGGGGCGTGACACGGCTATCGTGACGCGTGTGTATGTCGCGATCTGTGACGGTGCCGCTTTGAGGACTGGTCGTTGGTTTGGGATGCGTGTCTGTGCTTTTGACGCGGTCGATCTTGCTGGGATGCGTGTCTGTGCTTTTGACGCGGTCGATCTTGCTGGGATGCGTGTCTGTGCTTTTGACACGGTCGATCTTGCTGGGATGCGTGGGTTTGGGGGATGGCGTGTGGTTCGGATGCTGTCGTTTCATTGTTTGGAATGAAGTGATGGGTTTGCAGGGCATCGATCATGGCGTTGATCAGCCTTTGGTAATCCTGATTTCTGGCCTTGAGGCCGCCGAAGCCGCCGTTGTACTCGGCAGAATAGATGCCGAGATAGCGCAGGATGTCTGTGGGGGAGAGGTGCAAGTGCCGTTTGTTGAGCACGTTGATCAGCCCCAGAAGGTCTGTTTTGGCGGGATAGAGCACGGCGAGCAGTGCCTTTTGTAATTGCCAGTGGTGCCTTGCGGTGAGGAGGTAGGCGAGCATGGATCCGGATCGGTCGCCGCCGTGGTCGCAGTGAATAAAGATTTCATCTGGCTCATACTGTATGATCTGCGGGTAGAAAAGATCCGGATCAGGGAAATTGCTGCCGAAAGGAATGATGAGATGCTTGATGCCGAGCTTGTCGATATGCGAGCTGAGTTCGCGCTCGACGGGGGATCGTGTTGCCGAGATGACAAGCCGGATATTTCGTCTGTGCAGTGCTTTGATGTTCTGCGTGTTGGGATAGCTGCCGATCCAATAGCCTTCGGGGACTTGCCGTGTGTTTTTGGGGAGATCAAGGCTTCGTTGTTGTCGGCAACCGCGTGTATTTGCAGTGACGAGAGCGTCGGTGGATGCGCTTGCTACGACGGTGGCGTAATGACGCACAGCTTCGGAGCGAATGCTGCGGTCAAGCGTGTAGTGCGTCATCAGGAGCTGGTAGAAGTGCGCCGGGAGCGGGTGATCCATCGTGCGCTTTGCGTCGAGAGTTTGGGGCGTTTCGGGGGCGTTGCGGGGCGGAGCCCCGCACTGGGGGTAGGCGCGTATCAGGGCGGCAGCGCCGGCCTGATAGCGCCGCAGGGGGCTCGTGCCCCCTGCTGAAACGTCGTGCGCATCACATTCGCCGTCATAGAGAGACAGGAACGTGAGGTAGAAATAATCGAGTACGGCTGTATCAGCTTTCTCGTTTATGGGGGAGAGACCGGGCGTGGCATAGGCGTGGGGGCTCAGGCCTAGGAGCGTCACCAGGCAGAGGCTTAACAGACAGGTTCGGAGCATGTGATATCAAGGAAAAGATTTGGAAACACCGAGCCAGAAGTCGATGTTTCCGCCAAAATTGGCTTCGACGGATGCGAACCAGGTGCCTGTGATCCTGAAGTTCAGGTCGAGGGAGAATATGCCGACACCAGGGACGGGGATTGTTTGGAATAGGCGCGAGGGTGCGCTGAGCTGCCCGACGCTGAAATCGGGACGGTATCGATAGGTGAACGCGATGTTGAGGTCTTTGATGACGTTGAGATTGAGCGCGGTCTCGAGAACAAGGAGCGTGTGGTAGTCGGTGAAAGGTTTGCCGGGGGCATCTTTGAAGTCGTAGAGGCTTACACCGACGCCGAGGCGGTTGATGAAACGCATGTTTGCGAGGTGATCAAACCAGGAACCTAGATCGAGAGAAAATTCGATGTATGGCAGGAATCTGAGCGTGTTGTATGTCGTGGTGTAATGATCATTACTGTCGATTTCGATATGGGATTCAGATTTGGCATCTAATGCAAGCGCGATATAGGTATAGGTTTTTTCGCCGTACCAGAGCGCGACCCCGAAATCGGCGCCGAGCTCGTATTCAGAGAGGTTGATGACATCCAGGTAACCGTAAGGATTGATCCAGAAACGCGGGTTCCTGTAGGTGTAGGCGAGCTGAATGCCGAGATTGAATTTTTGAGAGGGCATCCATCTGAGATCGAGATCGATGGTATGACCGTATGGATCGAGATGGTTCGTGGCGAGATTGAAAGAGTTGCCTTTGAACGCGCCCAGCACATCCATGATGTAGCTAGAGATGAAGAGCGTCGTGCCATAGTGGAAGAAGGATTTCCAGATGGCAGAGAGGCTTTTGGCATCGTGGGACAGGGAGCCCATGAGCAGTGAGGTCGCGATCATGGCGAGCGAAGTGCCTTCCATCGCGAGGAGCTTGTAATGGCTCTTTTGATCCCCGATGCAGTAATGCCCGTAACCTCTCCAGACGGTGGATACGAGTATGGAGAGCAGGCCGCACTTGACGGTGCTTGCATTGGCATTGACTTCGCGCATTTCCCAGTTTTCTAGGGCGAGTTCCTCGTCGGATTTGCCGTTGACTTCAGCAGGCGTGAGCGCGTCTGCGCGGTCTGGTATCGAGAGGATCGTGAACGCCACGAGTAACGCGGCGATGTATCGGAGGCGCGTGATCATTGGGCGTTGACGAGTGTGCGGACGGGGGCGCTGACGTTATGGTCTGTGGCGGTGTAAGGCGCGCTTGACTGCTCGGAAATCTGCCTGAAACCGGGAATAAGGAGGAACTTTTGTCCGCGCAGGAGCGACTGGATGGCCTGCATCATGTCATCCTGGGACTGGAATGCGCTGTATGGAAGCTGGGCGAGCATTTTGAGGAGGACGAAAGGCAAGATCTCCATGACGGAAGGGGCGCGATGGTAGAGCGATTCGAATGTCTTGGCGAAACCGGGATCAAAGCTGGCAGCGGCTTCGCTGTAGTCGAGATAGATGCCATTGACGATAAATTTGTAGGCGTGTTGCTCGGGTACAGGTGCCCATGCGCTTGAGGAAAGGCATGAGACGAACTTGCGCGTGTCTGCTTTGGCTGTGGGCTGTGGTGTGCCAGGGAGACGGCACCAGATATTTTCCTGTGCGAGAAAGCTCGCAAAACGCTCGGCAAGTGCCGGTGTGGATGGAAAATACACGAGTTCTGGGGATTGTTTGGCGACCTTTTTAGCGGCATCGCGGAGATCTGTCTGATTGGCAGGGTATGTGACCGTATGGAGTGCGACATTTGCGGGCAGATCTGCCTGGAGAAATTTGACGGCAGAGGCGGCGTATTCGTCATCGGGGGCGGCGGCTGTAATTTTCGAAATGCCGTTGGAGACGATGAATTCAGCGAGTTTATGTGCTTCCTGAGGCATGTCATAGGAGAATTGGAACGCGGCGGGGGCATGCTGCGTGAAATCGCCATTTGGCGTGAACGCGATCAGGACTTGCTGGTTTCCGAGGGATTTGGCTGCCGCGAGTGTTTCGCGGATATCGAGGGGGCCGAGGATCAGCCGGGCATTGTATTTTCTGAGTTCGTCGAGAATGTCAGGAATGGCATTCGGTGTGGACTGTGTATCGAAGAAGCGAATGGCAAAGGGGAGGCCGTTGTGGTCATAGAGTCCGGCGGCTTGCAGTGCGGCTCCGAGCATGGCGCGTCCGATCTTGCGGTCGCTGCCGGAAAGGGGGAGCAGAAATGCCGCGAGCGGCTGTTGCGGCTGAGCGTTTGCGGGGGCGAGGCGGCTCAGGACATCGGCATGTCCGGCGTAGCCAAGCGCGTTGAGCGCGCTGACCGTGCGCGGCAGATCATGCGCGAGGCAGTCGGTGTCATTTTGCGCGCGGCAGGTATGCACGCGCGGCAGGCCAGTGACTGCGATCTCGAAATCGGTGGTCGCGCTGCTGTGACGGTACATGAGGTCGATGGGGGAAAACATCGAGGCGGCATAGAGCCCGACGGCGAATGCTTCATCCGATGGGAGGGCTTGCCAGGCATCGTTGGCCTTTGATATCGCCTCTTCGTAAGCGCCTTTGGTGATCTCGCGCCGGGCTTCGGTGAGGGCTGCGCTGGCGTAAGCCTGTGCAGTGCGCATCATGGTTTCTTGAGCATCGGCGGACAGGTCTGGCTGAGGCGTGTCTGTCGCGCTTTGCGGTTCTTGTGGATGCGTCGATACTTTCTGAGCTTCACTTGAGGCATGATCCTTCGGGATGGATGTATCATCGGCGCGCTGGATCGCAGCGTGTGTGGCTTGCGATGCATCTGCGGCCGTCTGTGGCTGGGAGGTACTGCCTGTTAAGGCGTTACATCCTGTTGTGGCGGCGATGCACAGAATCGCGCATAACGCGGCGCGTTTGGCGTGTTTGGCGTGGCTGTGAATCAATGTGGTGTGGCATAAGCGCCGGGTGTTTGTATTCATCGGTATGTTTTGACGGGCATGGGATTGCCCTAAAAATTGGCGATTTTGTTGAAAATGTCGGACATGGTCTGCTTGGGATGTCTCGGCGGAGTGTCCGTGTTGGGCGGTCAGATCCGTAGCACCGTTGCGGGGTTTTAAGATACTGCAAGGCGGCTGTCACGGATAAATATCCGAATCAGTGACGGATTTTCCTACACCAAATGGGCATCCTGTTATAGAAGAAAACACACATGCCGTGAAAACGCGCATGTATTCAAGGAGAGTTGGAATGCGTAAGATATTGGCGGGTATTGCAAGTGTGGGTTTGCTGTGCGGTTGTACATCGGCAAAACCGGCAGAGCAGTCGGATGTTCCAGTCGCGGCGACATCAAGCGTCGTTTCGGAAGCCGGCGCTGTCGAGGGCGCGGAAACCCCTGAATCGTCAGCGCAGACTGCGCTGACGGATGACGCGCTTCGCGAGTCTCAGAGCGGTGCTGACCTGATGATTTATGAGTCTTGGCCGCAAGAGACGACACTCGACAATGGGCATATCGCTAATGTCGTTCCCGTATGGCTGGAAGCCATTGAGGGGGCGCAATCGACAATCGATTTTTCTGAATACTATGCGATCAATGAGAGCGGCACGGGGCTTGATAAAGTCGTGAAAGCGCTTAAAGCGGCGGCCGCACGCGGCGTGAAGATTCGCTTTATCGTCGATGCCCAGCTCAACAAGGACAGCAATGCCGATCTTCCCCAAGAACTCGCTCGCGTCGAGAATCTTGAGCTGCGTCAGATCGAGTACAGCAAGATTGCCGGCGGCGTGCAGCACGCCAAATATTTTATCGTCGACGGTAAGACTGCATATTTTGGCTCTCAGAATTTCGATTGGCGTTCGCTGGAACAGATCTCGGAAATGGGGGCGCGGCTGCGTCCGGAAACGCTCGTCGCGCCGCTCAAAGAGATCTTTGAACTCGACTGGAAATTGGCGGAAGACCCCACTGCCGAGGTCGGGACGGCTTCGTGTCATGGGGCAGTCGATATCGATTACAAAGGCGAGCAGACGCGTGTCGAGACCGTTGCAAGCCCGCAGAAGACGTTGCTTTGCAAGGAAATGTGGGATCTGCCCAAAATGATCGCGATGATCGCGAATGCAAAGACATCGGTATCGGTACAGCTCCTCAATTACGCGACAAAGAACTATGACAAGACGACCTTTATGGAACTGGATGATGCGCTGACATCGGCTGCATCACGCGGCGTAAAGGTTCGCCTCATGGTGTCTGACTGGTCTACTAAGCCGAAAAATATGGGCGATATGAAACGTCTGGCGGCCATCGATAATATCGAGGTGCGCATGATCGAGATTCCCGAACACTCGAGCGGTTTCCAGCCCTATTCGCGAACGATTCATTCAAAATTCATGGTCGTGGATGACGCAGATACGTGGCTTGGCACGAGCAACTGGGCGGGGGATTATTTCTATAAATCCAGAAATGTCGGCATCATCGTGCACGGCAAGAACTTTAACGACGATCTGACGCGAAGCTTTGACCACTATTGGGAGAGCGATTACGCGATCACCGTCGATCCCGATGTCGATTATCCTGTGAAGAACCAGGCAAAGCCGTCAAACTGAGATATTTGCAGGGAAATTGGGCGGGCATACGCAAAGTTGCTCGGGAGATCCCAGCGTCACCCACCCCGGTGGGGGCTTTGATACGCATGATATCGGGCAGATGCCGGTTTTGTGGAATTTGCGTACACCGTGTATGTGAGGGCGCGCACCGATGGTGCGCGTTTTGTTTTGTGAGGCGCGCACCGATGGGGCGCGTTTTGTTTTGTGAGGGCGCGCACCGATGGTGCGCGTTTTGTTTTGTGAGGCGCGCACCGATGGGGCGCGTTTTGTTTTGTGAGGCGCACACGGCGCGTGTGCTGTTGGGCGTAGCGTGATTTTGTTTGTGATTTGATGCGCCCCTGTTTTATAAGCCGCGTCGGGGAAAAGGCATCTGTTGAGCCGCATTGAGGGGCTTGGATTGATCATGCCGCATCAGCGGCACCGCAAACCGGTTTTGCCTGCATCAGGTATAAGCCTTTGCCATCTAGGATAAAGACATTGAAAGTACTGATCGAAACATACGGCTGTCAGATGAACACGGCTGACAGCGAGCTTATCATGGGCATATTGAATGAGGCCGGATTTGATCCGGCGCATACCCTGGATGAAGCGGATATTATTATTTTGAACACGTGTGCAGTCCGTGAGAAAGCGGAGGCGCGAATCTTGGGCCGTTTGACGAATCTGGTGCCTTTTAAGCGGCTCAAACCCGGTCTGATGATCGGTGTGGTCGGGTGCATGGCAAAGCATCTGGGCGATAAGCTTGTCAGCGAGCGGCCGTATGTTGATTTTATCGCGGGGCCGGATCAGTATCGAAACCTCCCGGAAATGATACGTGCCAAGCGCAAGAAAGCCGTTGTTCATACCGAATTTGATCGCAGTGAAGTTTATACGGGATGCTCACCGACACGCCCGCGCGGTGTGACGGCATGGGTGACGATTCAGCGCGGCTGCAACTATGTGTGCACCTATTGCATTGTGCCGCATGTCCGAGGCGCGGAGCGCAATGTGCCCGCTGCTGATATCCTCGCGGAAGTGAAACGCCTTGCAGCGGAAGGGTTTTCGGTCGTGACGCTCCTCGGGCAGACGGTCAATTCCTATCAGGATGGCGATATCAACTTTGCCAAACTGCTTCGCATGGTCGCGCATGTCGACGGGATCGAGCAGGTGCGCTTTACGTCGCCGCATCCGCTCGGCTTCAGTGACGAACTGATCGATGTCATCGCCTCGGAGCCGCATGTCGCCAAATTCGTACACCTCCCGCTCCAGTCTGCCAGCGACTCGCAACTCGCCCTGATGCGCAGAAAATATACGTTTGAGGCATATCAGGACATCGTGCGGAAGCTTCGCCAGAAATGCCCTGATATCGCCATATCAACCGATATCATCGTCGGGTTCTGCGGGGAAAGCGAGGAAGATTATGCCAAAACACGCCAGGCCCTGATCGATAACCGCTATGCCTTCGCATTTCTCTTTGCGTATTCGGAACGATCGTTGGCAATCGCGGCAAAGACGCTCAAGGATGACATTCCGGCGGAAGTCAAGCAGCGCCGTTTGGCGGAGATCATCGATATCCAGCAGAAAATATCGAAAGAGATTTATGCATCTTTTATAGGCAGGCGTGTCGAGGTCATTGTCGAAGGGTATTCGCGCCGTCATGCGGATCAGGCGGTGGGCAACACGCGCGACTTTAAGACGACGATCTTTGAGAAGGGCAGCTGTGAACCGGGGGATTGGGTCGAGGTGGAAATCGAGTCCGCGACAAGCCAGACCCTTGTGGGGCACGTCGTGCGCATGATACGCAAGAGCCGTCCTATTGCCGTTCAGGAACAGATCGATGTCGGCATCAGCCTTGGCCCCACGGAAGGTTAGCGGCATGCACATGCTTGCATCCGCAACAGGCAGAACACTTGACCCTATGGATGGAACACACAGAACACTTGACCCTATGGACGGGTAGATATGACAGATGCCAAACAGGTGTGGACGATTCAGCGCATGCTGGAATGGTCCTACAAGTATTTTCAGGATAACCATATCGACACGCCGCAGCTCGATGCGCAGATCCTTCTGGGCCATGTCCTGGGCATGACGAAGATGCAGCTCCTTCTGAATGGCACGCGGCCTCTGGATGCGTCCGAACTTGCGGCTTATAAGGCATTTGTGATCCGCCGTGCCAAAAATCGAGAGCCCGTTGCCTATATTCTCGGAACGCGCGGCTTCTGGTCGCTTGATCTCAAGGTCTCTCCAGATGTCCTGATTCCGCGCCCGGATACGGAGTGCCTTGTCGAAAAAGTGCTTGAATTTGCTCAGGCGCGTCTTAAAGGTCAGCCGCTGCCTTGGGCCGATGCGTCGCAGGCGTATGTGCTGACTTACGAGACTGTCGATGATCGCAAGTCCTATTATGATGCCGTCGAGGCATCGGAAGCACTCGAAAAGAAGACTGAAGCCTGGATCGAACAGGAAGCCTCTCGGCTCAAAAATCTGTCGGATGACGAGCGCCAGCGTGCGTTTGAAACGGAGATATTTGGGGCAGATGCGCCATCTGGATCGTCCGATACCGGCTCGGAGACATCACAGGTCACGGCAGATGTGAAGCGTGAAAAACTGCGCATCGTCGATATCGGGACGGGGAGCGGCGCGATCATTCTGGCCATCGCTTCGGAGCTTTCTTCGGATGCATGCGAGTTGGCGGCTGTTGATATTTCTCCGGCGGCACTCGCTGTGGCGCGCGAAAATGCCGCGCAGTGCGGACTCTCGGACAGAATCGCGTTTGACGTGTCCGATCTGCTCCTGAATTATCAGGGAAATGCGGATATCATCGTTTCCAATCCGCCGTATATCTCGACCTCGGAGATGCTTGAACTTGAGCCGGAAGTGAGGAAAGAGCCAGTGCTCGCGCTTGAGGCGGGCGTGGACGGGCTGGATATCTATAAACGCCTTGTGCCCCAGGCTTTTGCGCGTCTTAATGCGCGCGGTGCGCTATTTGTCGAGATCGGGTGTACCCAGTCTGCTGCAGTCGAAGCACTGTTCATTCAGAGTGGTTTCAGGCATGTGCGCACATTCAAAGACTACGGCCATCAGCCGAGAGTCGTCTTTGGGATCCGGGACTGATGTTTTGGGTGGGGCCGCGCTATGACCGTGCCGGTCATACGCGCGGCGGTACGCGCCTATGACCGCTGTGCGGTCATACGGCGCGTCATTTTTTTTTAGCCCCAGGCAGTGGGTTTGTTGTCAGGTGGTTTTATTCACTTGAAGAATGATGCTTTAATAGCTAAAAATATAGCGTTGCGTTTTTTTTATCAGAGCTTGTGACTTTTGCAGGCTTGTTTTCTTTTCTAGCATGAGGAGTGTGTGAATGAAGAGGATTACGAAATTATCTTTGGCAATCGCTGGTCTGTGCATGGTCTATGGGTGCGACAGCGATGAGCCGAATGTATCTACTGGCAAACCGACTGTCGATATCTGCGAGGGGATCGATTGCGGCGGCAACGGTATGTGCGTGACATCAGGCAGTAATGCGGCATGTCTGTGTAATAGCGGCTTTGATTTTACCAAGACTGAGGATGGCACGCCGACCTGTACGAAGCGCGAGCAGGATGCAAAAGATCCGTGTGAAGGCATCGATTGCGCTGGTAATGGGATTTGCATGGCCAATGGGAGCATCGGCCTTTGTCTGTGCGATTCCGGTTATGAAAGGGCAAGCGAAGACGGCAAATCGACATGCAAGAAGGTCGAGACGACAACACCTGATCCTGGCAAGACTGATTTTTGCGACGGCATCACTTGCGGCGGTAATGGCGCGTGTGTGACGGTATCCTCAGGTGCGGCCTGTATGTGCAATGATGGATATCAGGCGAGTTTTGCGAACGGTCAGCCGACGTGCGTGGAACGCGGTTCAGCCAAGGACGTGTGTGAGGATGTCGATTGCGGCGATAACGGTACGTGCGTGGCGTCTGCCAAAGGCGGCGTGTGCTTGTGCGACAGCGGCTATGAAGTCGGTACGAGCGGCAAATGCGAAGAAATCAAGGTCATTGAACCGCCTCCGACGACAAATGCGTGCGCGAGCATCAGTTGCGGTGGCAAGGACAAGGGCAGCTGCATCGAGACATCGAATGGTGCGGCCTGCTGGTGCAATGACGGCTATATCTCGATCAAGAAAGACGATAAAGTCGAGTGTGTTTCCAAAGATACGCCCGACCTTCCGCCGACGGCATGCGATGACGTGACCTGCGATGGCAAAGGCAGCTGTATCGTCACGAGCGATGATACGGCCTATTGTCTGTGCGATTCCGGCTATACCCAGAGTGAGCCGACCAAATGTGTTGAAAATCCGAATTCCATTTGTTCTTCAATCGACTGCACTGCAAACGGCGCATGCGTGGAGGACGGCGGCAAAGCCTATTGTCTGTGCGCTTATGGCTATGAGCAGACGATCACCGACGGCAAGCCGACTTGCTCGGCGAAAGATGTTCCGCCGGTGACGGAAGATCCCTGCGATTCTGAGAATTGCAACGATCACGGCATGTGCCTGTCCTCAAAGGGCGTGGCTTTCTGCATCTGCGACAGTGGCTATAAACTTGAGGATGGCTCGAAGACGAATTGCGTGAAAGAAGAAGTCGTCGTGCCCACCAATCCCTGTGCGGACCAGACGTGCAGCGATCACGGCAAATGCTTGGCGTTGAGCGGTGAGGAAGCCTATTGCCTGTGCGATGACGGTTATGTCAATGAAAGCGCGCTTTCCTGTGTTGAAAAGACCGGAAGCGATGCCAACAAGGTCTGCACCGAAAAGAACGTCGATTGCGGCGGTCACGGTTCCTGCTTTGCGACGGTCGATGGCACGGCCTATTGCGTCTGTGAAAATGGGTATCACGCCAAGCTGACCGAAGAGGATGAGAAGGTCTATACCTGCGTGTCGAACGTCGAGCAGGATCCCTGCAAAGGCCAGAAATGCAGCTATCACGGCGCATGCAAGGTCAAAGACGGCGTCGCGATCTGTGAATGCTATCCCGGCTACAAGAACGAGTCGAATCTCGCCTGTGTATGGGAAAGCGAGGGATCTGGCGGCAATGCTAACGGCGGCGATAAGAAAGACCCCTGGGGGTTGATTTGGGATAAGAATCTGAGAGAGGCAAAAACACACAAAGATGCTGTCAAAGCATGTAAAGCTGTCAATGGCCGTTTGCCAACCCCAACGGAAATCTATCGTAACAACCATAAAAATGGTGCTAAGGCAATAGGTTCTGATGAAGAGACCACACAGATGTGGACTTCATATAACTATTGGGACGACCAATGTGAGACGATGGATGCGGCGGAAGGTTCGCTGTCTGCTTCTCCGCGAACGGCAAAGATCGCTTTCCGTTGCGTCTGGGATCCTGAGCCTCGCCCGATCACGCTTCGCGGTGTGAACTGCAACGCCAATAAGGACGATAAAGAACCTTGTCAGACTGTTGAGGCCAATAATGTGACCTATACCATCGATGCGCGTGACCGTATGGAGCAGTACTGGTTCCAGGCGGCTGAAGAATGCCGTGCCATGGGTGGCCGTTTGCCTAGAGTTGTTGAACTCAATGATATCATTTGGGCTGGTGCGGCTAACGGTACAAACCAGTGGCTGTGGGCGTGGGATGGCGCTTATGCTGGATCGGTACGTCCGACAAAGGTTCGTTGGAACGGTGTCCAGAGTACGACTTATGCAATCCAGAGCAATATGACTTATGCCGCATGGAATACAAAATCTGCATTCCGTTGTATCAGTGAGCAAGTCGAAATCGATGACGAGGGGCAGCCTGTGTTCTCGCAGAAAGAACTTGATAAGGCATTTGTTGTCGATCCGTTGCTCTATCTTGATGCAACACCTAAGTCTGCTGCCAACTATTGGGAAGCGAGTTACAACTGTATGGAAAAAGGTGGGCATCTTGCGTCAATCGATGAAATGACTGCGGCAATTAGAGCCGGTTTGCCGAGCAAAACGACGAATTGGGTCATGACTTCGACATTCTCATGGGTGAACACCTATTTTGCTGTGAAATGGGATACCGACTTTGTTGTGCCTTATTGGAACATCAATGGGAATGTGGGGTCTTATGCGGTCACAAATCAGCTCACATATTATTGTGCCTATCGTCCAAATCGAGAATGGAATTCAGAGTTCCTTG
>JAFZFY010000210.1 GCA_017555665.1 Pseudomonadota bacterium
CTTAATAGGGCGCGCGCAGTCGTCAGACAAGCGCGCCAAACAAATCATCACTTCTAGTCGAGCAACGTAATGCGGGCATAACCCGTGCCCGAATGACCGGTCTCAGTCGTGCCGCCAGGTGCGACGAATGACATATTGCCCGGATACGTGGAGCCGGAAACGCCTGTGCCGATATGCCCTGAACCACCGCCGCCGGCACCACAGTAAGGAATGCCGCCGCCGCCGTACCAGCCGCCACCGCCGCCAGCACCGGTATCGCAACCGCCGCTGACAAGCGACGTACAGTTGCCGTCACCGCCTTTGCCGAACACGCCTTTCGAGCCTGAGCCGTAGCCGTTGTTCACGGTTCCGGGAGCACCACCAGCGGACTGATTCGCGCCCGTCGCTGTCACAGTCACAGGACCGCAGTTACCCGATCCGCGAAGACCGTTGTTACCCGTCGTACCGCCGCCGTAACCGCCTGTCTCGCGTTCGCCGCCGCCGCCGCCGCCAGCCACGATCAACACGCTGCTCTGCTTGCCGCTCAATGCCGAAAGCAGACCGCTCGCCGTCGCGATATGCGTCGCGCCGCCGCCAGCACACTGCGCGGAACCGCCGCCATTATAGGGTTTGCCGCCGACATTCACATAGAATGTCGTCTTCGCATTCAGCTTATACGTGCCTATGGAATAGCCGCCTTTGCCGGCGATACCGCCGTCATACTGCGCGTTGCCTTCGGCGCCCCAGACTTGCAGACGATAGTTGCCTGGCAGAAGCGTCACGCTCTCTTCCTTGCCGAGATAACCGAAATTCTGGCTCAAGAACGCATACAGCGTCACGGGCACTTCGTTGCTCTTCAGGTTCGTATAGCTGCCTGAACCATTCGCGGTCGCCGAGATCGAGCCCACGAACTTCGCGCTCGGAGCCGCGCTCGCGGTCGTCGTCATCGTCACGGTCTGCTTTGTCGCCCAGTTTTCGGTCGTAAACACAAGATCCGATTTGCTGAACTTGATCGCAGAGGAGTTCGGCGAATTCAGTTTTACGGGCACATCCTTTTCGGGCGGCGACGAAAGCGACACGGTCACAGTCGCCGTATTGGTCTCGCCAGGCTTGAAAATCTGCTTCGTGGCCGACACCGACACCGACGCAGACTCATTATCCGTGATCATATAAGTCTCAGTCCTTGCCTTAAGACCATCAAAGATATCGTCCGCTGATGTACTCTCCATCTCGATCCACACGCTCTTCGTGCCGTCCGCAAAGCTGTCATCCACGACTTTCAGAAGGACGGTCTGCGGCGCATTCCAGTTCTCAGGCGTGAACTGAAGCGCGATCTGACCATTGATTACCAGCTCTGACTCGTCGGTCGACCTCATATTGACCATCACGTTTTGATCAGGCTGCGCCTTGAGTGACACCTTGAATTCAATCGTCGCGCCGCTGTCTTCAGCTACCATCATGCCCGTCGATGCCACAACAATTTCGGCCACATCATTGTCGAGCGTCACGATATCGAGCTTGTCCTCGATGTTGTTGAACGGCGTGTCGCCCTCGGTCGAGAGCTTGAACACGATCTGCGATGTCTGATCGCCATCCACGACGAGATCTTCCATGCCTTTCGCCGTCACGGTCTGCGGCACATTCCAGTTCTCCGGCGTGAATACGAGCGAAGCGGGCGTTGCACGCATCTCATCCTTATTGTTCGAAGCAACAGACACGGTCACGTTCTCGGCCGGAATCGACAAGAGCGATACACCGATATCGACAGACGAGCCACTCTCAGACACCGTCGTATCCGTATATGACTTGAGAAGACCGGCTTCATCCACGTCCTTGTTCACGCCCTTGATGAACTTGCCGTCCTTGAGCGCATTTGCATAACGGTTATCTTGCGATACGAAGACAAGACGTGCGAAATATTTCTGATCGCCGTCAATGATGTTATCCGGCTGCCCCTGGATCGAGATGACCACACCCTCTTTGTAGTTGTTCGCATCCAGTGTGACCTGCTCTGGGGTCAGAAGAACGGCCTCTTTTGTCTCTGTGTTACAATCTTCGGTCTCGCAGAGCATGAGCATCATCGTGACCGGCTTTTGAGGCTCAAGGCCAAGGCGAACCCTCACATCGACAGGCGCGCCGGTTTCTGTCGTCTCGATCTCGGTCTTGTCCAAAAATGCATCCGGAATATCGTTGTCGAGGTTCGTCACATTGATCGGACTGATGGGAAGATCCTTATAATTCACGTCCTCAGACTGCGTATCCTCGAACATGACCTTATAGACATGATCCTCGGTATTGACCGCCTCATCATCATCCACGCCCTTGACCGTGATCGTCTGCGGCACGTTCCAGTTCTCCGGCGTAAACGTCACCGTCAGCTTGTTGTCCTCACCGCCAACAATGATACCATAATCCGCGTTATCCGTGCTCACGACGAACGTCACGTCCGATGTCGGCATCGAATTGAGAACGACATTGAAAGTTGCCGTACTCCCCGATTCGGATGTCACGAGATTTTCCGCATCACTCACGGTCACGCCGACTTTGTCCACATTCAAGTTGACCATGTCGATTTCCGCGCTCAGACCATTGAAATCTGAATCTTCGGATGTCGACTTCAGGATCAGCTTGTACTGCTGATCTTCATCAATGAGCTTATCGGGAAGCCCGACCACCGTGATCATCAGAGGCTCGCTGTAATTGTCGGCATTAAAGACAATATTCTCGCAAGAGACTTCAGCCTCGGCCGCAGCGCTTTCTGGAGAGAGTTCGCACGTCACGGTGACATCCGAAGTCGGCACGTTGTTCAGGCTCACGCCGATCACGGCTGAATCACCGTTCTCATCCGTCTGCGTATCCGTTGCCGAGACCACGAGTTTCGGTTCTGTCTCGAACACACAGTCGCCCGATGCATTGCAGATCTTGCCGATGTCACAGGCATCTTTGCCCACACAGGCAGGATATACACACGCGCCTTTCACGCAGGTCAAGCCGTCATCACATGACTTGGCCAGGCATTCGTTGTCCACGCACGCGCCTTTCACACAGGTCGAGCCATCGTTACACACGACGGAACTGGTGTGACACAGCTCATCCTCGCAGAGCCCCTTGACACAGATCTCACCGCTTTCGCACGTCTTATCCTGGCAGCCGTCATCGATGCATTCTCCCTTCGAGCACATCTGACCGCTGTCACATGCTTTTTCGTGATCGCCATCAATGCACTCCGGATCGTAGCACTTCGCATTCAGGCACTGCTGTCCATCCGGACACGTGACGCCTTCGCACGGATCGGTTTTCTGCCCCGGATCGACTGGATCGGAGGGAGAATCCGATTGCACGCAGACACCGTCTTCACCACATTCAAGCCCATCCTCACAGACAGTCTCGGAGTCACAGCTTTCTCCTTCCTGAGCCTTTTCTTCCGGATCCTTGGGCGTATCTTCCTTCACGCATTTGCCTTCATCCCCACAGACAAGCCCATCCTCACACGGGTTCTTATCACTGCAAGACTCGTTGATCTTAGCCTTGTTGTTGCTTCCGGCATCGTCGTCACAAGCCGAGATGCCGATGCAAAGAGCCGCCGCCGCACAAAATGCAGCGATACTAAGCCGACGCGATTGTTTCATCTTTCCTCCTTACACGCGCTTACACAAACCAGTTCGGACCATATAGATTCGCCCGACACATCCAAAGATATGCGCGGACAACAGATCTGAGCCATCAGGCTCACACTCAAACAGGCGCTAACATTTAATACAAAAAACAACAAAATCAAGTATGCGTGTAACATCCCCCACGGTTACATCACGTAGCCGTGATACGCCCCTCAAGCCCGCGCTCCCAAAGGATCCATCCACAGATGCTTTACGGGATATGCGTCGTTCTAAAGCCAGGTATCAGCCCAATCACGCCGATCAGAGCCCCCGTTCCGACGGATCGAAAGCCTCCAGAAACCGCCCTGCGATTCCCCGTCAATGCCCGGACTATACAAAAAAAGCCGCCCGAATGGGGCGGCTTTTAAAAGATCCGGCGCCGATGATGTGCGCCAGCTAGGAATTACAGACCGAGGGCTGCGGTGATTGCTTTGGCTGTGGCATCGTTCTGGCCGCCGCCGTCTTTGCAATCCTGGACGCCAGCTTTGCGGACGTTCGATTTAACATTGTAAGCAATGCAATCCCATTTGGCTTTCGCGCTTGCAGGCGCATTGTCGGCAGAAATCGCTGCCATAACCTGGGCAATGGCATTGCTCGAAACGGTGCCAGCTGCAGAAGCCTGGCTCTTGAGGGCTGCGAAATCGCATTTGCCGGAGGTCTTCAGTTCAGCTTTGCTGACATTGTAGGTGCCGCCATTGTTCTGAACGAGTGCATATTTGCAGGTCAGAGCGGTGCTGGGATCGGAGGCATTAGCATCGTTCATCTGCGACTGAACTTCGATCATCGCGAGCTGTTCTGCTGCATCTGGAGCGGCTGCTTTCACTTTCTTTTCCTTGGAGCAACCGGCGGCACCGACAGCGAGGAGAGCAATGCTAATGCCGATAATAACTTTTTTCATGCTGGATTCCTTTATGAGTTAATGTTGACAAAACGCACGCCTGAAAGGCGCATTGATATCCACGAGGATATGAAATATACCACTCGATGTCCCTATTCTAGATTACCAAATTATCTCAGAAATTCAAGAAGGAAAAATCCACCCCGTTCCCCGCTGCGATTCAGCCATCTACCGTCTGCTGCCGACAGCCTGCAGCCTGCACGCTCTCACCACTTTATTAAACGCCTATGGCAGGGCGGCAGGCGCTCCGATGCCATGCGCACGATTCGCGGTTCACGCCAACCTCATAAGCGCAGCAACCGTAACCCTGCCGTTATGCTTAAAATAACTTGACACAGACGAAGCACACCCCTATATTCCCGCCGCCTTGTATTGGGCAATTTTTTTTGTCTTTATCTGTTTTCGTGAGTTCGCACAGTGATCGTTCAAATCGACAAGTTGAGCATCAGCAAACCATTTACGGCATCTTCCGAGATTCCTGCAGAACGTTGCAACGAATACTTCGCCGAAATGGGACTTGGCGACGAAAAAGCCCTGGGGCCGATGACCTACAGTGTCACGCTCACGAATCGCGGCAAGCACATCGACTTTGAAGCCGATCTCAAAGTTCCCCTCGCGCTCAGCTGCTCAAGATGCGGACAAGACTTTACCCGCGATTTTGAAATGCATCTCCAGCTCAAGCTCGTCGAAGCCTCAAGCTTCGGAAATGCAGAAGAGATCGAACTCAAGGCCGACGATCTCGATACCATCACATACAGGTTGCCTAATTTCCTGGTCGATGACATCCTGCTCGAATCCGTCGATCTCGAACTCGACGAACAATGCCTCTGCAGCGAATCCTGCAAAGGTGTCTGCTTTAACTGTGGACAAAACCTCAACCTGGGGGATTGTTCATGCCCTAAATCGTAAGTTTTGACCCATCCGCGATACATCCATCGCATCTGAGTCTTTTGTTTGTAATCTTTCTCTTTTGAGGAGTTTTTAAAATGGCAGTTCCCAAGAAACGCGTCAGTCATTCCCGTACCAATATGCGTCGTTCCATCAACGATCGCCTCACGGCTGTCCAGACAGTTCCGTGCCCCGAATGCGGCGAACCCAAACTTCCGCACCACGCTTGCCCCGACTGCAAGAAGTACAAAGGTGCCCAGATCGACAAAGCGAAGTAATTCGCCCTGTCTCTAATTTTATAAAAGCCCTGGGATTCCTCAGGGCTTTTTTTTAAGCTATGTTCTACAAGTAAGGATATGAAAATGCGGTGTGGCAGCGCCGTTCTGCTTCCCTATTAATCGCCCTGAAAGGGCGACAGAATACAGCCCAGGGTGAGCGCGAAGCGCGTAACCCCGGGTAACAGAATTGCCCCCAAATCTGCACCCTGAAGGGGTGCCACCCATTTGCCATATCCACATCCGTTGAACACAGCCTTTTTTAAGCCATGTTCTACAAGCAAGGATTTTTCTATGGGCAATTACAATCCTAACGCCATCGAACCCAAATGGCAGAAATACTGGGACGACAACAAGACCTTCAAAGCTGAGGATAACAGCTCAAAACCCAAATACTACATCCTCGACATGTTCCCCTATCCCTCGGGGCAGGGGCTGCATGTCGGCCACCCCGAAGGCTATACCGCAAGCGACATCATCGCGCGTTACAAGCGCATGAACGGATTTAATGTCCTGCACCCCATCGGCTGGGACGCTTTCGGCCTTCCTGCCGAGCAATACGCCATCAAGACCGGCACACACCCGCGCATCACCACCGAAGCCAACATCGCCAATTTCAAGCGTCAGATCAAATCCCTCGGCTTCAGTTACGACTGGGATCGCGAGATCAACACGACGGATCCCAACTATTATAAGTGGACCCAGTGGATCTTCCTGCAGCTCTACAAACGCGGCCTCGCGTACGTCGCGGAAGCCCCCGTCAACTGGTGCCCAGCACTTGGAACCGTCCTCGCGAACGAAGAAGTCATCGACGGCAAATCCGAAGTCGGCGGCTATGAAGTCATCCGCAAGCCCATGCGCCAGTGGATGCTCAAGATCACCGCGTATGCCGAACGCCTCCTCAACGACCTCGACGAACTCGACTGGCCGGAGCGCATCAAAGCCATGCAGCGCAACTGGATCGGCCGTTCCCTCGGTGCCGAAGTCGATTTCGGACTCGCCCCTGAAACGCCCGTCCACGGCAAGATCCGCGTCTTCACCACGCGCCCAGATACCCTCTTTGGCGCATCCTTCCTCGTTCTCTCGCCTGAACACCCGCTCGTGAAATCGATCGTCTCCGACGCCCAGAAAGCCGCCGTCGAAGCCTACTGCGATGCCGCAGCCAAGAAATCCGACCTCGAGCGCACCGACCTCGCGAAAACAAAGACCGGCGTTTTCTCCGGCGCTTATGCGATCAATCCAGTCAACAACAAGAAAACCCCGATCTGGATTGCCGACTATGTTCTCGCGTCCTACGGCACTGGCGCCATCATGAGCGTTCCCGGCCACGACACCCGCGACTACGACTTTGCAAAAGCCTTCGATCTCCCCATCATCGAAGTCATCAGCGGCGGCGATCTCTCCAAAGAGGCGTTCACCGGCGACGGCCTCCATGTCAATTCCGGCTTCCTCGATGGCCTCAACGTGCCCGATGGCAAAAAGAAAATGATCGAATGGCTCGAGGCACACCATGTCGGCCAGGCTTCCGTCAACTACAAGCTCCGCGACTGGCTCTTTTCGCGCCAGCGTTACTGGGGCGAGCCGTTCCCCATCCTCTGGGACAAAGACCACCAGCATCATCCGCTTCCCGAAGAGCAGCTCCCGCTCATGCTCCCCGAAGTTCAGAGCTACGCGCCCTCCGGAACAGGCGAATCCCCGCTCGCCAACATCACAGAATGGCTCAATGTCGGCGATATGACCCGCGAAACCAACACCATGCCCCAGTGGGCTGGCTCCTGCTGGTACTATCTCCGCTATATCGACCCCAATAACGACAAAGCCCCGTTCAGCGAAGCCAACGAAAAATACTGGATGCCCGTCGATTTCTATATCGGCGGCGCGGAACACGCCGTGCTCCATCTCCTCTATGCACGCTTCTGGCACAAAGTCCTCTACGACATCGGCCTTGTCCACACCAAAGAGCCGTTCCAGAAGCTCTTCAACCAGGGCATGATACTCGCTTATTCCTACAAGGATAAGAACGGCGCTTATGTCCACGTCGACAACGTCCAGAAAAACGGCGACGGCACGGTCACGGACAAGCGCACCGGCGAACCGCTCACCATGCAGATCGAAAAGATGTCCAAATCTCGCGGCAATGTCGTCAACCCCGACGATGTCGTGCGCGATCTCGGCGCCGACTCGCTGCGCCTCTATGAGATGTTCTTGGGCCCGCTCGATCAGGTCAAGCCGTGGGATACAGCCGGCGTCGCCGGCGTCAACCGCTTCCTCACCAAATGCTGGAAGCTCCTCGTCTCCCCAGGCGAAGAAGACAAGCTCCACGAGCGCGTCGCCGACATCCCGTGCGATGCCGAGACCGAGATGATCTGCCACCAGACCATCCGCAAAGTCGGCGAAGACATCGAAAATCTCTGCTTCAATACGGCGATCTCGCAGATGATGATCTTCATCAATCATCTCTCCAAGCTCGACAAAGTCCCCAAAGCCGCCGCAGAAACGCTCGTCCTCGTGCTCGCGCCCTACGCGCCGCACCTCGCCGAAGAGCTCTGGTCGATCCTCGGACACACGGACTGCGTCTCGCTCGCAAACTGGCCAAAATACGACCCCGCCAAATGCGAGATCAGCATCATAAAGGTTGCCGTCCAGGTCCTTGGCAAAATGCGTGGCACCGTCGAGATCGACAAGAACGCCCCCGAGGAGGCGCTCATCGAAGCCGCCAAGAAGATTCCTGCGGTCGCACGTCAGCTCGAAGGCAAGACGATCCGAAAGACGATCGTCGTCCCCGGCCGCATCGTCAACTTCATCGCCAACTAACACGAAGCCGCCGCACGCGGCTATTCCTTGAGGTTCAGCGGCTTGCCGCTGAACCCCGTCTTCAGGAACGTTCACGAGCCTGCCAGATACGCTATGACCATGAAAACTTTTCAGATCTCAGCCGCGCTTACCTGCGCGATCCTCAGTCTGACGCTTACAGCCTGCCAGCCCAAGCATGATCAGGCTTCGACCAACGACTCCGACGATATCCTCGCTGATGTCAACGGCGAGTATCTCAGGGTGAGCGATCTCGATTATACGGAGACATGGCTCCCCCCGTTTGCAAGGCAGCTCGAAGACAACTCCAGGCTGGAAATCAACAGAATCTGGAGCCTTATCCAGATCATCCGGCTCTCACAAGATGCCCAGGAAAAGGCGTATCTCACGCCTGCCGAGCGAAGCCTCGCGATCAAAGAGGCGCTCGCAAAAGCCAGCATCCACAAGCTGCCATACCCCAACTTCACGATCGAGCCCGCCGAGATCGATGCCTATATCGCCGCACATCCCGATCAATTCTTTGATCCGCCTGCCTTTACGGTCAACTACGCGCTCATCAAGAACGAAAACACCATCCCCGTCCTCACGGCGGCATGGGGGCTTACCAATGGTGCCCAGATGGGCTACAATTTCATCGACCCGCCCGAACTCGATAAGCGGACCAGAGGGCATGGCCCGCTCACGGTAAACGTCGGCGGTCACCCTATGGATGCCAAACATTTCAACTTCGCGTTCGTCACGCACCAGCGCGAAAATCAAGACGAGCCCGCGCAGCTCGGCCCTTTCACCGCCTCGGATGGCCTCATATTCTCCTGTCCTGACGCCATCGACACCCTGCAGAATGCCCCGCTCGGACAGCCCATCACGCATTCGCTCGCTTGTTCCGGCGTATGGAAGGCTTTTGTCATTCCCGAATGGCGCCGTGATGCCGCACCCATGTCCCCCGAAAAATCCCGTCAGGTCGCTACCGAAAAAATCATGGAAGGCCACCGCGCTGAATTCAGAAAACAATATATACAGGATCTAAAGAATAAAAGTTAATATTTATATAAA
>JAFZFY010000211.1 GCA_017555665.1 Pseudomonadota bacterium
GCGCCTGCGGCGCATACGGCACACGATGGGCGCGCCTATGCGCCTGCGGCGCATACGGCGCGCTGGGGTGCCTGAATTTTCAAGAGGAAAGCATGACGCCGGCAGTGCATGCCGGTAACGGAGGAAACATGATCGCGATCAGGGAAGATACATTTGAGCGGATGTCTCGATTTGTGCGAGATGCGTTTGGAATATCGGCGCCGGGGGCATGTTCGCCTGTCACTGGGGGGCTGATCAATGACACGTTCGACGTGGGCGGGCGATACATTTTGCAGCGCGTGAGCCCGATATTCGGTGCCGAGGTGAACACGGATATCGCTTCGCTCGTGCCGGTGCTGTCGTCAGGCGGCGTGCGCGTGCCGTCGCTATACCGCGCCGTGACCGGCGCATGGTGGGCGGATGGCGAGTCTTTTGGGTTTGAGCGAGGCGTATGGCGTCTGATGACGCGTCTCGCCGGGGGGACGCTTCACCAGGTTGAGAACATGGCGCAGATCCGATCGCTGACCCTGATGATGGCGAAGTTTCATGGCGCGCTGGATGGCTGCGGCCATGTGTTCGCGCACACACGGCCTGGCGTTCACGATATCAGCCGGCATTTGCAGGCATTTGAGCGCGCGCTTGCGGAACATCACGAGCACCGGCTGTACCGTGAAGTGTCGGCGCTTGCGGAGCGTCTCGAAGGAATCAGGCGTTATGTGGATCTGGACAGCGTGATGCAGTGCGAGGATCTTCGGATCATTCACGGCGACCCGAAGATCTCTAACTGGATGTTCGAGGGGGATGAAGTCGTCGGCGTGGTGGATCTGGACACGATGGCGCGCTCGCGCGTGTCGTTTGACGTGGGGGATGCGGTGCGTTCGTGGTGCAATCCGAGCAAAGAGGATGCGGAGCCGTCGTTTAATGCAGAATATGCGCGTGAGGTGCAGGGGCTATATCAGGAGGCGGGGAGTTTCCTGACGTCTTCGGAGCGCCGGTCCTTGGGGGCGTCGGCGATATGGATCACGCTGGAGCTGTCGATGCGGTTCGGCCGTGACGCGCTGTGTGAAGATTATTTCGGATATGATCCAGAGATCGGTCACGGGGAGCACAGCCTGAAGCGAGCGGAATCGATGTATGCGCTGGCCTGTCAGATGCTGAGCGGTCGCGAGGTGTGAGTGTGTGGCGGCGTGTGAGACAAAAAAACATGAAGGCGTGAGGGAAGTAAATTTTGTTGTTTAAGACGAAACATCGTGTTATATGTGGGGCGTGTTGGCCTGTATCAGAACAGGTCATGAGACATTATCAACATAGATCGGCAGATGAGCTGCCGGAGATTACTTTAAGTTCGAAAGGACGGAGGGAGTAGCAAGATGGAAGGATTAAAGCAAGCGTTTGCGTGGGAGAATGGCGGTATCTGGATGTGGGTTATCGTCGCCGTATCGGTAATCTGCCTTGCGTTGCTTGTAGAACGTGTTTACTACATTTTCTTTAAGTTCAACACGAATGCACGTCAGTTCATGAATGCGGTCCAGCGCAACATCGTGTCGAACAACATCGACGGCGCGATTCAGGTCTGCAATGCGGCGAAGAGCGCAGCGGTTGCCCAGGTTATCAAAGCCGGTCTTGCTCGTGCGAACAAAACGGAACTTGAGATTCAGAATGCGATTGAGGAAGCATCTCTTGAGATTACGCCGCTGGTGACGCGTTTCATGCCGGCCATTGCCTCCCTTGCGAACATCGCCACGCTCCTTGGTCTTCTCGGTACGATCATCGGTCTGATCAACGCATTCTCGGCCCTCGAATCTGCGGCACCTGACGAGAGGCAGCAGAAACTGTCAGCCGGTATTGCTATCGCAATGAACACGACGGCCATGGGTCTGATCGTAGCCATTCCGACGCTGACGGTTCATGTTCTTCTTTCGATTTATGCGAAGAAGATTCTGGACGACATTGAACTTTACTCGACGAAACTTGGCAATCTTCTTGGCCAGCGTGCAGCGAAGTAAGCGAGAGCCTGAGCAGAGTTTAAAGAGAGTATGACTGCATGCCGTGAGAGCGGCGTGCAGGGTTTATGTTAGTCCTGAGGAGAGAGAGATGGCGAAATTAGAAGAAGCCGAAGATCTGAACCTTACTCCAATCATGAACATGGTTCTGGTTCTGATACCCTTGATGCTGTTGAACGTTGTATTTATGGAGATCACAGTTATCGAGGTGACGATGCCCCAGCGTAGTGCTGGTGCGGCCATGAACAATGGGGAGCCGCCGAAGCGCCTGCAGCTGTTCATCTCGCAACAGGGCTTTACGATTGTGGAAGGCGTGTCGTCGATGCCTGCGAAGGAAGGCTGCCCGTCAGGCGGTCCGACGATTTGTACGATCAAAGAGACAGCCGAGGTTGAGACAGACCGTCACAACTGGCTGGAACTTTACAACACGCTTTTGGAGATCAAGCAGCGCCCGGACTGGACAGATCATGACCAGATCGAGATCGTGGCGGACTCGTCCGTGAACTTCGGTGTGCTGGTAAAGGCGATGGATATAGCGCGGTATCAGTTGGTGCCGCGGGCGGAACAGAGCACGGCAACGAAAGGGAAGATGATGAAGAGCTGGCCGGAGCTGAACGACGCGCTGGCGCCGTTGGTGGATGCGACGGATGCGGACGGCAACTCTGCGAAGATGGCACTTGGGATGTTCCCAGTGGTAGTGCTTGGACTTCCGACGGTGAGCAATTAGTTATAAGCGCGGCGTTCTGGCGATGGTCCAGAGCATTCAAGGAAAATAAAGACCGTTAAACGAACAGGATCGCAAAGCAATGGCAGCACCTGATAATAAGAAGCAAGAGATGCAGGACGCTTTGATGAAGCGCCTGCGTGCGAAGCGTAAAGCGAAACGTCAGCAGGATGAGGGGAAGGCCGCACTGACACTTAATTCGATGATGGACATGATGACGATCATCCTCGTCTTCCTGCTCAAATCATACGGTGAAGAGACGTTCGTGATTCTGCCGAATACGGACGTTCCGATTTCAGTGGCTGAAACGATACCGGATGATATGACGGTAATCACGGTCAATAAAGAAGGTATATTTATGATCCGTGAGCGCATCCTTGACCTTGAAGAAGGCCGTGTGAGCGGCAACTTCAAGAAAGGCGGCGAAAGCGGTCTGATCATCGAGCCTCTTGAAGCGAAACTTCGTCAGGAAGTCGAAAAACAGAAGAGCATTGCGATGGCGAGTGGTAAGACATTCGAAGGTGATCTGACGATAATTGCCGATCAGCAGACGAATTACAGGCTTTTGGTTGAAGTGATGCAGACAGCTATCGGAACTGAGTTTAAACGATTCAGGTTTGCAGTCATTAAGGGCGGTATGCAGGAAAGCGGTCGTTATGCGGCAGCTCCTGACTACGTTATACCTAACTAATCTTGAATCGAGGTCACGCCATTCAGTGATAGTGGCGTGGCTCTGTTAATTTACTCAGCCCCTGCTGGAGATTTGCGCGATGCCCGTGCAAGAACCAAAAAAGTTTCTACAAATAGGCGTGTTTCGTGGGAAACAATGCCTTGACGACCGCGTGATTCAAAAACGCAGCACGGTCAGTGTGGGTCAGGATGATTCCAACACTTTCTGTGTCCTGTCGTCAGCTGTCCCTAAGAAATGGAATCTGTTCGAATATGATCAGGCCAAGGACAGTTATACGCTCTGCATTAAAAAAGAGTCGATGCATGGACGCGTCGTGCTCAAGGATAATGTCAGCCTGACTTTGGATGATACACTCAAGCCGGGTGAAAATGTCCGTCTCGTCAGTGACGAGGTTCATATTACATTGAGCAATGCAAGCCGTGGACGTATCGAGATCGGCAAGATCAAGATCCTGTTCAAATTCGTGGCAAAACACGATGAGCTTGCAGCCGCTCGTTTGCAGTATGAAGTTCCGGGTGCTTGGAGCAAACTCTCAGAACTTTTCCCTCGCGCACTTGTCGTCGCCCTCATCTTCTCTTTCCTCTTCCATGTCGTCCCGCTCATCATCATCGGTGTGCAGGATTGGCCTGTCGAAGACGATTTCTATATCATCAGCGCGCTTCTTAAACCCGTCGAGATCCAGGAAATGGAAATTGATGAGGAAAAAGAAGAAGAGACGGAGCAGGAAATCGTTGAAGAATCGGATAACGTTATTGATCTTCAGGCTGAGCCTGAGCCTGAGCCAGAACCTGGTACAATCAGCCGTGAGGAATTGATGGATCAGATCACGGATAAGCACCGTGAACAGGGCGCGATGATCACTGCTCAGATTCTTGGCGTGGATGGTGGTGTCGAAGGCTTCTATGCTGAAATGCTTGGCAACAATGCGCATATTGCCGATATGTCTGATATCGCTGCTGGCGATATCGGGGCCAGTGCCACAGGCGGTTTGCTCAATCAGCTGGCTGCCAGTGGTAACGCGGGGAGCGGGCTTCTTGGCCTTGATTCCACGAATTCAGGACCAAAAGTTGTCGTCGACAATAAGAAGAATGAGACCAAACGCGCTCAGGTCTCTTTCAGCGTGAAAGAAAAAAGCGAATTTGCCGCTTCGGCTGCACCGGGTAGCAAGGAAAGTATCGAATCTGTTTTCAAGAAAAAACAAGGTGATATCAAGAGCTGTTACTCGCGTGTCATGAATGCTCAAGGTAAGGCTGCTGGTCGTTTCGTCATTATTATCACGGTCAATAAAGACGGTACGGTCATGAAAGTTGAAAAACAAGAAGACCAGATCGGCGGCGAAATGTTTACATGCGTCAGGCAGCGCATTATGAACTGGAAGTTTGGTGCACTTAAAGCACCGATATCGTTCAAGAAGACCTGGGTCTTCAGTTGATATGTCTCACACACAAAAGGCACCCGAAAGGGTGCTTTTTTTATTCTTGAACAGGGCCTCTTCATGAGGCCTTTTTCATGATGGCATTTGAATAAATGGGTATCGTTCAAAGATGGAACGGAGGTTTGGGCGGATGATCAGATTTCTGATATCGTGGCTTTGATCTGCTTAATTGATTATAAACACTATGGTGCGAAAGAGAAAATACGGAGCTTGCCAGAGAATCATAAACGCGTGCCGCTAAAGGATGATGAAATTATCTATTGTTTAAGTCGCAATCTTGAATTTTGGAGTAATGGCTATATTTCCGAATATTATTGAACCCGGCGTGAGGATGTTCACGTCGGGACAAAGGTTCGCGTGCTGTCTAATGGCGAGCTGGCTGAGGTTTTTTGTTTATGAGATGCGGATATATAAATTATCGAATGTGCCCGTGCCTGTAGATAATGTGAAATGCTTGGATGCATATTTATAAAAAAATGGCGGCGTATCGGGCCGGTTACCCGATAGCCGCCGCAGTCAGGCACGCGTATTGCGCGTATGCGCAATAGCGTGCCCCCTCAATAAAAAGGTGCAGGGGAATCAAGATATGGTTCTGAGAGAAAGGAATGGCTCTGAGGTGATTTCGATGTCGAAGCGCTGTAGGCGTTCGTTCATCTTCTGAAGCCATTCGGGGAGTGCATCTGTGTCTATCTGTGCGGAGGCTTGCCGTAGCAAGTTGAAGCATTTCCGGTGCTGCGCGATGGCGATTCTCTGAAGGGCGGGCAGCGTGTCTGCCGTGGTTGGGGGCATTTCCTGTATCACTTGATGGAGCTTGAGGTATTCGGCGAGTTCTTCCTGGATGCTGTCGATGTCATGAATGTTTTTGAGCGCGAAGTTCTCAGGGATTTTGAGAAAATCTGAGATTTTTTGACGCAACTCGTCATTATTGCCGCAGTAAGGCGTTGCCCATTCGAGCGCGCGGGTTTGGAGCGCCTGGGAAATCTGAGGCAGGGGCTGGTCTTTCTTGCGGCTGTCGAATGTGCGCTGGAAGAAATCGAAGAAATCGCGCTCTTCGATATCCGGATCCTCCGGCACCTCGACATCGGGCAGATTGATCCCGATCTTTGACAGTCCGAATTTGGCGACTTGGCGCGCTGTTTTGTTGATCTGTTTGAGGATGCTCATAAATTCTCCGGAGATGAAAACTGTTTTTTGATCTTGATTTGTCTGAGTCTTCTGAGGCGGCTGAGGCAGAACATGAGGAGTAGCACGAGCGCCGGGATGCCCAGCACATTGATCCAGATGATCCTTTTCTGTGTCTGTGCATCCGGGGTTTTGAGAAGCTGCGGCAGGGCGCGGTTTCGTATCTGTATGAGCGCGTTATCCTGTACGAGCCATTCGGTTGCGTTGACAAACAGATGGATCCCGAACTTCGCGAAAGTGTCAGAATAGCCGATTATTTTATTTGTGAACAGAAATTCGCCGTTAGGAATGATGAGCATGCGCACATGATCGGCATGGTCGATCCATTGGGTGGTATCGGCTTTTGCCGGGATTTTATCTTTAAATGCAGATGTGGCGCGTGTTTGAATGGCAGCGATGAGCGGGAATGGGCCGTTTTTTTCGTCTGGTCGAGGCTTTTGCAGGGCATCCACGGCGATGTCGCCGCCGGATGGTCGCGTGACAGCTTCAGGGGCGCTCATGGCGAGGATCTGCAGATCTGCGGTGTTTGCTCTGATTTGGTCTTGGTCGATCTGAAGCGTTCCTGAGAACGGCAGGACGAGTGCGGACAGATTTTGCGTGATGGGATGCGTCTTGTCGATCTGAGTGATGATGGGGAGCGCGGGGAGGGATACGGGGATCTGGTTGTCTTCCGTGAACTGTGTGCCGACCAGGTTGTGTGTGCGGTCTAGGAGCAGGTCGTGTGTGAGCTGAATGCCTGTATTTTGAAGGAGCAGGTTGATATCGGTCTCGACGTTGATCCTGGGCTGGTCTGGCTGGCGGTAATCGCCTTGTGTGGGACTTTGCAGGATGGCGAGCGAAGTGCCCGAAAATGCAGCCTGTTCCAGGGCGTATCGCGCGCAATCGTCGAGCTTTTCCTGAATATTGAGGATGAGCAGCTCGTCCGTGCGCGGTTCGAGCGTGCATGTCTCGGTCACTTTGACCGTGGTGACTTCGATGCGCTTTCCGAATACCTCGTGGTAGACATCTGCCATGCTATCACGGAGGATTGGAGATTCGGCAAGTCCCCCAAAACCGGTGAGGATGCCGACTTTTTTTTGTGCAGGCTCGGTGAGATTGACGATCGATTTGGCGATCAGATATTCGAAGTTGTCGTTGCTTCTGAGCTCGGGAATTGTTTCAGCGGCATTTTTGTATATGACCGTGAGGCCCTTGAATACCATGCGCATGCTTCGCTGATCTGTATCCCTGTGGGATACGGCGACTTTGCGCAGGCCGAAGCCTTTTGCGGTCTCTTCGTCCTGCTTGGATTCGGGTTCGATGATTTCGAAGGATAACGCGCCGTGCGCTGAGGATTCAAATTCGGCGAGCAGGTCTGTGAGATTCTGATAGAGCTGGTTGTCTGGGGCCGGAAGATCTCTGGAAAGAAAGACCTTGACCGTGATGTGACTGTCGAGACGGTCGAGCAGCTGTTCGGTTGCGGGGCTGAGCGTGAACTGGCTGTCTTTGGTGAGATCCCATCTTGCAGTCGTGATCTGAGAGAAGATGAGGTTGAGAATGACGAGGCCTGCGAGCAGGATGATGAGGAATACGACGGCGTGTTTGAGGAATTCGGAACGGGTCATGCGCAAATGGGGATAGTCATCCAGGCGTGATAGCCTGGATGATCGTGGTGTCTCTGCGATCGATGACGGTCGCAAGGGGCAGCCAGCTAAAGGATCGGACTAGGTGATGGCGAATTTATCGAGTTCTGCTTCGATGGCGCTGAGTTTCTCCTCTTCGGAGGTGATCAGGCCTTTTTGCGTGAACTCGTCATAGCGGACGGCGCTTTCGTTGAGATAGATCAGGCCGAGAGGGATGGGGCAGTCCTGGATGGCAATCTGCATCGCTTCGGCGGCGTTTGTAGGGTCATGCGAAAGCGTCTTGTATGTCTGCGTGAGTGAGCCGGCGGAAACGCCTTTGGCATCCGTGAGCAGCCGGATTTTTTCGGGGTCGTTCATAAAGGCATCGAGGTGGCCTTTCATGAAGTGCGGGCAGCGCTGTCTGATCCGGATGAAAGCCATGCCGGGGTGTGCATGCGCGCGAAGGAGCGTGTTGTAGAGCTGTTCCGGGAGCCAGTCGACGCATTGGGCGACGAAGGACGCATTTGTCATGGAAATGGCGGTTGCGAGCGGGTTGACTGGATCGAGGGGGGCACCGTTCGGATGCGTGTTTGTACGCGTATGTGCCGGCGTGGTGGGGGAAGTCTGTTTTTTGGTCAGCCCGTATATGTTGTTATCGAGGAGGAGGACGGTCATCTTCATGTTGTATCTGAGCGCGTGCAGCCAGTGACCCGCGCCGATGGCGCAGCAGTCGCCGTCCCCCGTGACGACGAATATCGAGAGGTCGGGACGGCGTGCGCGTATGCCGCATGCGACTGGTAATGCGCGTCCGTGAAGGCTGTGGAAGCCGTAGGTGCCCATGTGATGCGGCAGCCGCGAGGAACAGCCGATACCGCTGACGACGACGGTCTTTTCGGGGGGCAGATTGAGATCCTTGCAGAGCTTTTGCAGGCATTTTAGAACAGTATGGTTGCCGCATGACGGGCACCATCTCGGCGCTGCGCCGATATAATCGCCGAGTTCAAATTCTCGCATGCGGGGTTCGAGCGTCCAGTCAGTGATATTTGTCATGATATATCCTCAAGCATGGAATTGCATATTGTCATAGGGAATACACGGTGGATCGTATGTGCAGCAGCTCGTTGAAATCAGGCATCTGCAAGGTGATCGAGGATCGCCTTCTCGATGTCTTTTGGGGTGAGCGGTATGCCAGGCACGTGTGACCAGCAGTCGATATCACAGAGCGTGTGCGCACGCAGGATCGTGCAGAGCTGCGAATATCGCCTTGCATCGCCGAAGGATGCGGGATCCGAGTAGTTGATCTCGACACAGAGGACGTGTTTGAATTTTGCGAACAGTTCCTTGAGTCCGGGTTCGAGCGGGGACAGGAACTTGAGCGTGACAGAGGAGACCTTGATATTTTGTGCGCGCAAGGTATCGACGGCTTCTTCGATGGCGCCTCTTGGGGAGCCCCAGCCGACGACGAGCAGGTCGCCGCCGTCAGGATCGCCGTGCACGACGGGGGGCTTGAGGGCATGTTGGAGCGTAGCGAGTTTGCGGCTTCTGGCGCGCATGGCATTTTCGTTGATCGAGGATTCGTAAGCCACACGGCCGTACATGTCATGCGCAAGCCCGGTGACGACGTAATGGCCGTTCTTCTGACCGGGAATCGGGCGCGGCGAGAGGCCTGTTTCGGGATCCCAGGCAAATGGGGGCACGGTCTCGTCCCAGTCGCTCAAGTCGATGGGCGGTTCAAACCATGAGGCACGCGGCGTTGGCCTTGGTATGGGCTGTTGTCCTGTCGCGAGGTTGGCATCGGAGAGGATGATGACGGGGGTGCGGAATGTCTCCGCAAGTTTTCGGGCGGTGATGACAAAGTGGAAACATTCCTCGTGTGTGGAGGGCGCGATCACGATTTTGGGGGCATCTCCGGGCTGTGCATAGAGCGCGGCGAGCAGGTCGCCCTGCTCGACGCGTGTGGGCAGGCCGGTCGAGGGGCCGCCGCGCTGGACGATCACGACGACGAGCGGCAGTTCGGCCATCACGGCGAGTGCTAAAAACTCATTTTTGAGCGCGAGACCGGGGCCTGAGGTGATCGTGACCGGCGTTTTGCCGGCAAAACCGGCTCCGATCGCAAAGCCGATTGCAGAGATCTCGTCTTCGGACTGATGGACGATGCATCCCATTTTGGGGAATGCTTCCGCGAGGTAGTGGGAGATGGATGTCGCCGGCGTGATCGGATACATGGAGCAGACTTCTATGCCGGCGGACATGATGCCGAGGGCGAGCGCGATATTGCCGTTGACGACGATTTTGGGGATATCGGAGGGCTCTGCTGGAATGCTGAATCGTATATCGGTATGCGCGATCGCCCAGTCGTATCCAGCATGGAGCAACCGGAGGTTCGTGTCGACGAGCTCCTGGGATTTTTTAGCGAATTTCTTTGTGATTTCGGCTTCTGCCAATGAGAGGTCACGATCGTAGATGGCGCAGACAAGGCCGAGTGCCCAGATATTTTTGCCGTGTCTCGGATCCCGGATGATTTTTTTTGTCTCTTCTTCGAAGGGAATGAAGTGCAGATCTGCCTTTCTGTTTTTGAAGTCCTCGATGGCTTCGGCGAATTCGCGGCGAATTTTTTCATCGTCACTGGAAGCCCATTTGTCATCGAGAAGGATCAGTGTGCCCTCTCGGATGGCACCGACATCGAAGCGGGAATAGAGGACTTGCTCGTTGAACGCGACCACGAGATCAGCCTGGTCACCGGCATTCGTGATGCGATGCGACCCGATGCGGACACGGTTTCCGGATGCGCCGGCCCGGGAGCGTCTGGGCGGCTCGACTTCGGCCGGAATGATCTCGACGGTCCAGATGCCGTTGCCCATCTTGGCGCTGACGGTGCCGAGGCATTGACCGGCAGTTTGAGCGCCTTCACCGGCGTCCGAAACGAATTCAATGATGTGCTGAGAGACGATCTTCCGGCTGCAGGCGTTTGTCTGAACACCGGTGCATGGGGTATCGGACATGATCACGGCTCCATTGTGTTGTGTGACAAGATAGATGCGGAAACGAAAGACTTGAAGGAATGGGGTGCGCGGAATCTCGGCATGAGGTCGGCCGTGTGTGTTCGGCAAGGCCAGCGGCGTTGGATGCATGGCTGTGCGAGGGGCGCGCGTATCGGTCGCAGAGCGATAGCGCGCCCGGCCGGCGCGTATCGGCCGTAGGCCGATAGCGCGGCACCGCAAGAAATATAGACTTGCGTGTTGCGCGTGTCATCTGTCACGGCGGCTCGTTTTGCGAGCATCGCGCTGCCCTGGCGATCCAGGCTTGGATCAAAAGACGGCTCCATAAGCGATTCCGGCTCCGTCAGACAGGATAAAAGGTGCGGCAGAATGGGCAATATCTGGCCGGGTCTGGGTCGGGGAGTGCAGGATCATCGTCTTGTCTTCATGGATGAAAAGCGCATGAATGACGCTGGCGACATAGCTTGCGCCGAGAATGGCGACGCCCGCGATCTGGACTTTCTGCCATGTTTTGGCTTTCGTGTAATGATCAGGCGTGAACATGAAATTGTTGCCGCGGTAATGTTCGACCATGCCGCCGCCCAGTATGGAGAGTGCGATGCCTGCGAGCTGTGTCGAGGCATAGACCGCGCCCCACTCGTTTTGGTGCATCTGAAACTCGCCGGCACCGAAGGGCAGGAAATTGATCCAGTAGTGGTGTTTTTCTGTCTCGGCGAGCACGTATAGCGACTCGATGACGGTATTGGGCGCAGACTGTTTGCGCAGGCTTTCGAGCTCTTCGGCGTGCTGTTCGCGCAGGCTTTCGATGCGATGTGCGCTCGATTCCGGGAGCGTGATGATGGAGCCGACGATGTGCTCGGGATCGCTCCGGAGAATGTTCATGAAAAATGTATCGGCGAGCGTGAGGTTGTTCTGTTCAAAGTAAGCCACGCCCAGGAGCAGGTTGATCTCGAGAATGGAATCGGGATCGTCGATGCAGTGTGCCGTGTCGTAGAGCGGCCTGAGGATCTCGATCACGGTTTCATATTTTCGGCGCACGTATGCATTTTCGGCGCGCATCAGTGCATTTGCGTAGGTAATGGATTCGAAGCACGCCGTGTTATCCTGGCGCGTGTTGCGCTGAGATGTCTGGATATCCATGAGGGCCGGCGGGATAGCGGCTCGTTCCGGGGGGATGACGGCGGTTTCCGGCAGTGCATGGAGCGCGTCTGTCGGCGTGTAGGCCGTGTTATCCGGAACGCTATTCGGCTGGATGTCCGAGGCGTGTGCAGCATCGGGCTGGCTGTCGGAGGCAGCGGGGGCTGTGACGGGATAGTGGACATCCTGGGCGGCAGCAGGCAATGCGAGCAAGCCTAAAATTGTGATGAATATCAGTGATTTCTTCAGCATCAGAATTCGTCTTCGGAGCCAATGTCTTCCGAGGGCTCCTCATCCGGGGCCGTGATCTGGCGCATCATCCAGTTTTGCGCATCCGTTTCATCTGGCATGGGTGCCGGTTGGACGGGCTGCGTGCCGTTGAGGAAAACTTCGTTGCGGACTTTCTGGGAGGAAACGGGCAGTAGCCCTGTTGCGTCATCGACATCGATTTGTACCACAGAATCAGGTTTTGTAAACGATGACTCTGGGAATTCTTTCAGATAATCGCCCATGAATTTCGCGAATATGGGCAGTGCGGTCGTGGAGCCGCCTTCGCCTTTTCCGAGTGTTTTGGGATCGTCATAGCCGACATAGATGCCACAGGCGAGTTCGCTTGTGAAGCCGACGAACCAGGCATCTTTTGTGGCGTTTGTCGTGCCCGTCTTGCCGGCGACATCGCGTTTCCATTTGCCGAGATATTTTCTGGCGGTGCCTTCAGTTGCAACAGAGCGGAGCATGGAGCTGAGCACGAACGCGACATCGGGTTCGATCGCGATGTGATGCGCCTGCGGCTTGAGCGGCAGTTCCTGGCCATTTTTCGTGATCTTGAGGATGAATTTAGGGGATTTGTATTCCCCGCCTGCGGCAATCGTGGCGTATGCATTTGTCACGTCGAGCGCGGTCATGCTGGAGCTGCCGAGGGCGAGCGTGTAATTCTCGACAAGCGGCGTGTCGATGCCGAATTTTCTGACAAAGCGGATGGTCTTGTCGATGCCGGTGCGTTCCAGGACATCGACCGCGATCGTGTTCCTCGATTGCGCGAGCGCCGTCCGCACCGTCATGGGGCCTTTGTACTTGTTGTCGGAATTCTTGGCTGACCAGGGCTTTTTCTGGCCGGGGATGTGAAAGACTTTGGGCGCGTCGTCGATGATCGTCGAGGGCGTGATGACACGGGCTTCGAGTGCCGCGCCATACACGAAAGTCTTGAACGATGAGCCGGTCTGGCGCATGGCCTGTGTCGCGCGATTGAAAACCGATTCTTTGTAGCTGTAGCCTCCGACGAGCGCGCGCACCTCGTGTGTCTTGGGATCGATCGCGACAAGCGCGCCGTTTGCGCCCGACGGGATGTAGATTTTTTCGGGGGTTCCGCTGCTGTCGAAGGTCTCGATCTGGACGAACCATGTCTGCCCGGCTTTGAACACATCCTCGATCGGCCCTTCTTTTCGCTGGCGCATCGTCGGCTTGTAGCCGAGCGTTTTGCCCGCGATGTCGAAAAAGACTTCATCGCCCTCGATCTTTGAAATCTTGGCCTCGTAATTCTTGTCTTTTTCGAACTTGGTCGGCTGCTTTTTGGAAGGATTCTTGAGCGGCCGGTTCATGTAATGGCGCTCGTCAAAGTCGATCAGGCCTTTCTGGAATGCGGCTTCAGCGGTGCGCTGCATGTCGAGATCAAGCGTCGTCGTGACCGTCATGCCTGCGCTGTAAACATAATCCTTGCCATATTCGGCGATCAGCATCTGTCGGACATGCTCGGTAAAATAGGGCGCGGCATTGATCGAGTCGCGATTCTGGAGCTTGAGCGTGACCGGCTCTTCAAGGGCTTTCTGATAGGTGTCCTCGTTGATGTGTCCTTTTTCATACATCTGTCGGAGGACATAGTTCCTGCGTTCGACGGCGCGTTCGGGATGCTTTTGCGGCGAAAGGCGTTCGGGGGACTGGACGAGGCCGGCCAGCGTGGCAGCCTGGGTCA
>JAFZFY010000212.1 GCA_017555665.1 Pseudomonadota bacterium
ACGTGTCACGACACGTCTCTTCATTTGGATCGCCTATGCGCCACAGGCGCATACGGCCTTTTGGCCGTCCGCTATCGCATTGCGATACGCAGACGGCGCGGCGGCGTATATAATAGCCGCCGCATGCTCGCCGTATGCCGCAAGGCATAGGCGAGCCCCAGCCAACGGAAAAACATATCAGGTAATGACCCTCGCGATACAATGTGCTAGAGTTGAAGCGAGTTTTTTTAGGAGAAACTTATGTCCCCCAAACCCCTCACGCTTCGATTCATTCTCGCTTTTCTCACTGCCACGGCAGCCGGTTGCTCTCTTGACGAGATCCAGGAATACGGGGACACATGTCCGCCCAAACAGAACCCAAAGGATAAGCTGTCATACATCCAGACCTCCCCTGAAAGCCGATGTGATGCCGGTGACGACTGTTATGAAAGCGCCTTTACAGCTGGCACGTGCCCTAAAGAAATTGACGGCTGCTATCTCGACTCTCAAAAGAAATTCTATTGTCTTTCGAGGTGTCCCGTAGGCCAGATCGCCTGTGACGGGCATTGTATTTTTCCGTCGACAGACAAGACATATTGCGGCGCATCCGACAGCTGCAGTCCCTATGGCTGCTGCGAAAAGTACACGACATGCAGCTGGTGGGAATCGTGCCAGCGCGGCAAATGCGTGGAGACGATCTGCGAGAAGGGGCAGACGCGGTGCATCGGCGGCGAGATCCAGCGCTGCGTAAACCACGTGTGGGAAAAGGTCGAGACCTGTCAGGACAATGCCTGCAACGAGGATCAGACGAACTGCCGCATCATGAATTCCTGCATCGCCGATGGCGAGATCATCCTGAACGGTGCAGACGGCTGCCAGGGGGGCGATATCGTGTCTTGCAACAGCGGCAAGATCATTCCCAAAGAGACTTGTTCCGCAGACACGATATGCACGCTCAGCGAGGGCACATACAAGTGCATGATCCCGACCCCTGACACCTGCATGCTGAACGGCCAGCCCGTATCGCACGGCAGCTTTGCGTGTGACGGCTCGCTCAGGCGCGGCTGTTTTAACGGCTATCTCGATGCGGGCACGTCATGCCCGCCTGCCAACCATCCAGACCGCACGTTCTGCAAGCTCGGCGCATGCGTCGTGCCGGATCCATGCCTTGTCGGCAACAAACTGATCGCGCATACCAATGCCGTCTGCGACGGCAACCGCCTCAAGAAGTGCATCAACGGCGCCCTGGATGAAGGCGCAGACTGCATGGACAACAGCGACGGCAGGATATTCTGCCGCGACCGCGCATGCGTCGTGCCCAATGACTGCGAGACCGTCAAACACAACACCTATCAGTGCAACGAGAACAACCAGCGCACCGTGTGTCTGGATGGCACGATAAAAATCGCGGAGGATTGCGGCACCAAGGGCACATGCGCCCCCGAAGGCTGCATTCCACGATACACACGGATCCGCGACATCCATCTCGACTACGACATGCTCGTCGATGCCGAGACATGCGCGACAGAGAGCACGGCGATGCACCCGGCAGAGGTCACGGTCGAAGGCGTCGTGACGACGATAAGGCCTGGCAACGGTTTTTTCCTTCAGGAAGCGAGCGCAGACGGGCAATATGCAGGCATAAACGTGTACTGTTACGACGGCTACTGCAACCATTATGACGACGAAACGCGCACAGAAGTCGCCGTAGGTGACAACCTCAGAGTGACCGCCGAAGCGGTCAACAGCTATTACTGCCAGCTTCAGCTCATCACGCCGACAAAGACCGACCACTTCAAAGTCGAAAAAATCGACACCCAGAACGCGATCAGCCCCACGCGCATCACGGCCGACAAGCTCACGGATGACCCGCGCAACCCCTATAACAGCACGCTGGTGACGGTCTCTCCTGCCACAGTCACAGACTCGCAGGAAGAGGCACCGAAAGGCTGGCGCGCCCTGGATGCCTCAGGCAATTCGTTTCTGATCGGGAAATTCCTGGCCAGCACGCTGACGCTCGACCTGCACGCGCACTACAACATCACGGGCATCGCCTATTATTATTACAACCGCACCCAGATCGCGCCGAGAAATGCCGACGACATCACCCCGTATTCGGAATGCGCCGAGGGCGAAAACGGCACCAAGTGCATGAAACTCGCGGGCGAAGACAAGCTGATCGCATGCAGCGAAGGCACCCTGGACGCGATCAACTCCAAAGACTGCTCCGAGCGGAACATGATCTGCGACACGCAGCTCAAAGCCTGCCGTGCCCGTGTAACCTGCGCGGATCACACCGGCAACCCTGTCATGGAAAACGAATCGGGGTGTGCCGAAGAAACGCAGCTGGCGCGCTGCATCCCCAAGATCTACACCGAGGCCGTCCCGTGCGACAAAGAAGCCGACCCGGAGTGCACGGATATCGCCCCGAACACCGTCATCGGCATCTGGGAAGAGCCCTCGAAGCAGACATGCGGTTACGGCTGCATCCCCGAAAAGGCGGTCTGTTCCGCACCGCCCATCGAGTCCTGCACTTTCACATCGCTCGACAACACCACGCGCCGCAGCGAGTTGAAAGTCCTCAAGCCGTCGGGGGCAGACCTCCATGCCGAGATCAGGTGCAGCAATGCCGCGAACGCGACAAACAACATCCACACCTGGTCATATGCCGCCGAAGCCGTGTACACTCCTGAATGTGCGGACTGCGGCGGCCTGTCGCTCTATGCCGCACCGGGCACTGCCCTGCCGTCATACGAAGGGAAATACACCTGTGTCGCCATCGTGTCGGTCACAAACGGCAAGCAGTATCTTTGCCCGACACTCGGCACCACACCGATCCCCTACGACGACACGAGCAACCTGAAATCACTGTCAAACGTCACGCTGAACTATACCGTATCACGGCCGGTACTCGCCTATTGGACATTCGACGCGCAGAATGCCGATCCGGATGCATCGAGCCTCAAACCTGAGAGCACCTTTTCGCTGGAAAACGCAGGCACGGCAACCGTGTCCTACACGAGCGGCGTGGACAGCAGTTCAAAGGCGATCGCCGCCCAAGCCAAGTGGTCCTCGTCGCCCTCGCCGAACTACACGGCAGACCCGCACTGGGAAATCAGGCTCGACACCAAGGGCTATCAGAACCTGGCGCTGTCGTTCCGCCTCAAGGCAAGCGGTTCGCACAGCAAATCGTTCAGGGTGGCATACAAGACCGGCGACAGCAATTTCGAACCCGTCGGCTCTGACCTTATTTTTGACGATGCCAACACCTACTGGCACAGCTGGAACAACACGCTTTCGCATGCCAACGACCAGTCGAGCGTCGTCATCGGAATCTTCCCGTTTGCCACGCAATCGCAACCCAATATCCGCATCGACGAAGTGCGCATCACGGCAGATGCGCTCTGATCCCCCAAAAGCCCAGCCGTATGAAGAATAACAGCTATATCTCAAGTCTAGGAAACACGCCGCTGACGCGTCTGGAACGCATCTCGTCACTTGTCGGCGCGAACGTTTATGCAAAGCAGGAGCGCTGCAACCCATCCGGTTCAGTCAAAGACCGCATTGCCTGGTATATGGTTCGCGATGCGATCGAGCGAGGCCTGCTGAAACCCGGCTCGACGCGCACGGCGATCATCGAACCGACAAGCGGCAACACGGGCATCGGCCTGGCAGCCATTGGCGCGGCCTTAAAGATCCCCGTCGTGATCGTGATGCCCGACACGATGAGCGAAGAGCGGCGCAAGCTGATGTCGATCTACGATGCCAAGCTGATCCTCACGCCCGGCGCGCTCGGCATGAAAGGCGCGATCGAGGAAGCCGGAAGGATCATCGCACAGAATCCCGGCGGTTTTTTCATGCCGATGCAGTTCGAGAATCCCGCGAACGCGCTGGCACACTACGAGACGACAGGGCCTGAAATCGCACGCGCACTCGACGGTCAGGCGGATATATTTCTGACCGGTGTCGGCACGGGCGGCACGCTGACCGGCACGGGGCGTTTTCTTCGCGAACAATCGCCGGCTATCAAGCTCTATGCCGTGGAGCCGTCCACAAGCCCGCTGATCTCACAAAGCCTCAGGGGCGAAACGCCAAAGCCCGGCCCGCACGGCATTCAGGGCATCGGCGCGAACTTCATTCCGGGCGTACTCGACATGTCACTGCTCACAGACGCGATTCCCATCGACACGGAAGACGCCTATGCCCAGGCACGCGACCTGATCCATATCGACGCGATATCGACAGGCATTTCCGGCGGCGCGAACATCGCGGCTGTTCTGGAACTCGCGCGCCGCGGCGCGATCCGTCCGGGGGCGAATATCATCACGGTCATCCCGGACGGCGTTGACAAATATCTTTCCACGGCCCTCGGAAGCTGATCCCCAAA
>JAFZFY010000022.1 GCA_017555665.1 Pseudomonadota bacterium
AATAGCCGGGCGCAAAAGGGCGTATCGGCAAGCGGAGCGCCGCCGATAGCCCGAACAGATAAAAGAATCCTAAAAGAAATCTGCATATATGGAGGCGTGAGGATGAAATATAAACTTGTGTTTTGTGCGGCGCTTTGTCTTTGCCTTGCATCCTGTGGTGAGGAAGGGACGCAGAAAACGCCGGGCGGTCTGGAGCCTGTGGAATCTTGCGGCAATGGCGTGATTGATGACGGCGAAGCCTGCGATGATGGCAACGATGTTTCAGGAGACGGCTGCGCTTCAGGTTGTGTCGAGGTCGAGCGCGGCTATGCATGCGAGACGCCTGGTGAGCCTTGCAAAGAGAACAAGACAGATCCTGAAAAGCCTGGGCCGGAGCCTGCGGCGTGTGGCAACCGTGTGGTCGAGTCTGGCGAATCGTGTGATGACGGCAATACGGAGTCTGGGGACGGCTGTAGCGCGGATTGTACGACCGTGGAGCCTGACTGGTCGTGCCCGGCTGCGGGAGGCGCGTGTGCAAAAGGGCAGGCGTGTGGTGACGGTCATCTCGATGACGGCGAAGCGTGTGATGATGGCAACACGGCAGACGGAGACGGCTGCGCCGCCGATTGCTCAAAGATCGAAGATGGCTGGAAATGCCCGATTGAAGGGCAGGGCTGTGCGACCATGAAATGTGGCGATAGCCATGTCGATGATGGCGAAGCGTGTGATAACGGTGATCTGTTCAATACGGATTACGGCGTGTCTGAGGATGACTGCGCGACGAATTGCCAGCCGGCGCATTACTGCGGCGATGGCCTTTTGGATGCGATCGATGTGCAGTATGGCGAGCAGTGTGATGCAGGCGGCGACAAGTCTTCGGAATACAATGGCTGCACATCGGACTGCAAGCGCGTCAATTATTGTGGTGACGGCAAGATTCAGTCGGAACATGAGCAGTGTGATGACGGCAATACGGCCGATGGTGATGGCTGTGATGCGGATTGTCAGTTTGAGTCGAATTTTGTCTGTGTGACGGAAGAAGGCAAGAGCGTGTGTCGCCCGATACTGTGTGGGAATGGCGTGATTGACAGCGGTGAAGCGTGTGATGATGGCAACCGTGTATCGGGGGATGGCTGCTCCAATATCTGCCTTGTGGAAAAGTTGTATCGATGCGAGGCGGATTCCTTTGGAAAATCGAACTGCACGCTGACCTGTGGGGATAAGACGCTTGATGTCGATCAGGGCGAAGCGTGTGATGATGGCAATACCCAAAATGGGGATGGCTGCTCGTCGCAGTGTTCGGTGGAGCCGGGATATTCGTGTGCCGGGTCGGCCTGTTTTGCGCGTGCCTGCGGTGACGGGATCGTTGCCGGTTTTGAGGAATGTGACGATGGCAATACGCAGAGCGGCGACGGCTGCTCGAAGTTCTGTCTTCGTGAAGAAAACTATCACTGTGACGAGGGCGGCAGGCTTTGCGATGAAGATGTTTGTGGGGATGGCAAGGTTACCGGGGACGAGACGTGTGACGAGGGCAAGGGTAATGAAACCGCAGGCTGTGTGAATTGTCGCGTGCAGATGGGGTGGAAATGTCCGATCATGGGGGCATCTTGTGAACACGCGGAATGCGGCAACAGCGTCATGGAGGGGGCTGAGACATGCGATGAGACATCGGAATGTTGCAAGGCGTGTGTGATTCAGCCGCACTGTTTGTGCGATGATGCCGGTCATAATTGCAAGCAGGGGGAATGCGGCAACGGCGTGCTCGAATCTGGTGAAGAATGTGATGACGGAAACCATGATGCCGGTGACGGCTGCAGCCCGGTCTGCCAGGTGGAGGCGATTTTTTCTTGTAAAAACGGCGTATGTCAGGCGCGTTGTGGCGACGGTCTGACGCTTTGGGAAGCCGGAGAGGAATGCGATGACGGCAACCTCGTGTCGGGGGACGGCTGCTCCTCGGAATGCAAAATTGAGCCGGGATATACATGTACAGACTTTTCGATTCCCAATCCGCCATCGATCTCGCTGCCCATCACGTATCGTGATTTTCGCGGCTGGCACGAAGGTTCGAGTGCGACAGCGCCCGGATTTCTCACGCAGGCTCGCTATGATTCATTACCCGATACATGCACGAAGAATTCGGCCTACAGGACTCAGAATTATCCTCAAGTGCACTGGGCGATCCCCGATTTCCAGTCTGAATGTCTGGGGCAGAACTGCATGAACACGGTCTATGAAGATCTCGATAAGGACGGCAAACCGGTATTGCAGCCACAGACAAACTTCAGGAATTCCTCAAATGGCACGTACAGCCGGGATCTCGGGGCGACTTATACGTGTCCGGAAGTCTATGCCTGGTGGTATCGCGACCTGCCCGACCTCAATGTGACGATCCGCACGTTCCTGCCGCTCACGCAGGATGCGAACGACAAGAGCCGTTATTCGTTCCAGAGCCTTTCCTTTTTCCCGTTCATCAACCAGGGGTATCACGACCCGAACATGGAGAAGCGGTCGCCGAATTCCGGCACGTTCACTTCGGAATTCGAGACTTATTTCAGGTTTAAGGGCGGGGAGTCGCTGACATTTAACGGCGATGACGACGCATGGGTGTTCATCAACAACAAGATTGCGGTCGATATGGGGTGCATGCATGGCAGCATGACGCGCACGGTGACGCTTGATGATAACACGGCGAAGCGCCTGAATATCTATCCGAACGGCATTTATTCGATCAAGATGTTCCACGCGGAGCGGTGTTCGAGCGGCGTGGATGGCTCGACGTATCAGATCACGCTTTCGGGCTTTGTGAACATGGGGACGAGCGACTGCCAGGCGACATGCGGCGACGGCCTGATCCGTGGTGCCGAGGAATGCGATTTGGGCGATGGGCATGTCAATGATGCGTATGCGCAGATGGCAGGGTGTGTGAACTGCCGCCTTGCACCGAAATGCGGCAACGGCAAGGTCGAAGCCGGCGAGATCTGTGACAGCGGTCATCTGTGCAAGTCAGGGGCTGCCGAAGGATGCACTTATCATGCGGATGTCGAGGCCAATGGGTGCACGACGAGCTGCACGAACCCGAACTGCAACAACGGCAAGCTCGATCCTGGCGAGGACTGCGACTGTGCCGGCAGCGGCACGTGTATCTTTGCCGATGCCTACCAGTCTGGGAATCCGGCTTGCCTGAATTGTCGCATATCTGGATGTGGTGACGGCATTCTGGATGGGTCAAACAAGGAAGAATGCGACGACGGCAATCTTTCTGACGAGGATATGTGCACGTCGAAATGCACGCTTCCCAAGTGCGGTGACGGGATCGTTTCTCCGGCAATTGGCGAGGTCTGCGATGACGGTATCAACGATGGCGGTTATGGACATTGCGGTTACGGCTGTTCATACGAACCGCCTAAATGTGGCGATGGCATTGTGGATCAGGCACATGGCGAATTATGCGATGATGGTCCCGATATGGCTGGCGGCTATGGCAAATGCACCAAAGCGTGCAAATATGAGGAATATTGCGGTGATCACATTGTCCAGGACGCATACGAGCAGTGCGATGACGGTGATCAGAACGGCAAGGGAAGCTGCACCGCGCAGTGTGAGTTTGCCGTGAATTGATGTGTGTGGGCGCGGCTATAGCTTTGCGATACGCCGCGCGTGGGCGTGCCTATGCCTGACGGCATACGGCACGCGCGTTTTGGGGGCGTGCCTGCCTGATCGCATACGGCACGCATGTGGGATATTTTATATCAATGCGTCTCGATGATATATATTATTTAAGTTGATATTCCATGTGAATCAACCAGGCACCTTGTTCTGTATAAGTGTAGGATGTAAACCCTTTCTGTTCGTGCAGTTTATATTGGGTTGTGCGTGGGATGACGGGGATCTCTGTGGTGATTTCCCATACATTGTCATGATGGGTCACGTTTTGGGTGTTAATCAGACGGCCTTCGGTTTCACCTTCCTTGGGGTCGTCTCGGGTTTCTAGGATCCCATTTGTCGGTTTCCACGGAATGATGAGGTCATAATCGGTGAGTGGGTTGGGGGAAGCCATGTCTTCCATTTCGTTCTGTTCTGCATAACCGATAAAGTATAGGCCATTTGCATCGACATGCCAGTTGCCCTTCAGTAAGTAGACCAAGGGATCGCCCCAGACATCGGCGTATTCTTCAGGCAGATCGGAAGTGCAGGATACTGAGGCTGTGCAGTGATCTTCACTGGCAAGGGTGAGTGATGTTCTGCACGTTGCACTGTATTGGTGATCGCCAATGCAGATGCCGTCACTGTCACATGTCCAGCCGTCAGGCAGGGGGGCCGAGAGATTGTGATCGACTTCATGGATCAGGATTGCATAATTGAACTCGTGCCCGTCCGTGAACAGATCCTGGCCAGGAAACTGTGCGCAAGGGGAGGGGGCAGTGGTGGCCTCGGCTGTGGCGGGCGTTGGGGGCGTGTCTGTGGTTTTCTGGCAGGCAGTTGTGGACAGGCCCACTAAACTCGCTAGGAAAATGCAGCTGATCAAGGTGATAAGTCTTTTGGGTTTGCGCGCATTCATTGTGTTGTCTCTGTGTGTGGATTGCAGAAATGACGTGAGATCATCTATACGATATCTGTCGCAGTGATAGGAATTTTATATGTTTGTGCAGAGACTGGTGTGGGCGCAATCGGGGGCGAAACAGCCGTGAGTTTCATGCACGACATGCGGGACATGCATAAAAATAGGGGCTTTGCGTATCGGCTGACGAGCCGATAGCAAAGCCGCGGCGGGCGTATCGGCTGGCGCGCGGCGCCTGCCGATAGCCCGAAACGCGAGGCGTATCGCGAAGCGATAGCCGCGCCCCAAAAAGCGTCAAATGGCCCACAGGAAGCGTGCGATGATCGTGCGGACGCCTGCCTGTAGGAATTGCACGGTGGCTTTGTAATCGTTGCCGGAAGGTTCGAGCTGGACGATCGTGCCGACGCCGTGGATGGAATGGGTCACGCGTGAGCCGCAGACGAGTTTTTTGCCGTTCTTGGAGATGGCGGAGACGGCGCTGTTTCCGATCTTTCGGACTTCAGCGGAAACGCCCAGGACGGCTGGAGAGTCTGATCTTTGCGTGTCTTTCCAGGTGAAGGATTGGCCGGACGCTTTGGGCTGTGGGGATCTGGGCGGATTGTGACGCGGTTTGGGCTGAATATCCTCGTAGATGTCGTGTGATTCCTCTTCGTAGGGGAGATCGGGTTCAAAATCTAAAGTTTTCGTGTTCGATGGGAACGGCCTTGTGCGCCCGCCGCCGACTTCATTTTCAAAGTCGTTAGCTGCACGTGTGCGTGTCTTGGGCTTTTGCGAGATCGAGGACCAGGCGGGTTGCGGAGAACGGCGAGCAATGTAATCGTTCGGGGTGTCAATGTGCGCTTGATCGATGGTATCGGCATCGTCAGGGCGTTGCATTTCGTTAATAAACAAGCTCCGTTCCTGGCAGTTGAGCTGCCCGAAAGTATGTGTTTTTTCGGCATACGTGATCGTGAGCACTTTTCGTGCGCGCGTCATGGCGACGTACATGAGTCGGCGTTCCTCTTCGAGGTTGCATTCGCCGTTCCGGCGCAGCGGCAGGGTGCCGTCTGAAACGCCGACGATATACACGACATCGAATTCGAGGCCTTTCGCGCTGTGAATGGTCATGAGGTTGACAGCGCGTTTGGTGTCATCGGATTCCGGGCGGATCAGCGTCATATCCTCGAGGAAACCGGGAAGGTCGTTCGGGCTTTTTGCCTGATGCGCATCGAGCTCCTGGATCAGGCTGTGTATGCGGTCTTCGGCTTCGGCGAAATCCTGACCTTTTTTGATTACGGATTTTTTGAGATGCGACATGAAATTCGTTTCGTCGAGGATGTCGAGCAAGGTGTCGCGTGGGGGGCGTGTCCGCCAGTCTTCGACGCGCGAGAAAAGGGCGAGTAGCGCGTTGCAGCCGGCCGTGACCTTTGCGCCGGCACGGGGGATTTTGACACGGCCGGCGGCGATATCTTCCAAAAGGCTGATGAGGCACTGCGTGGGCGTGAGGTTGAACATCATCGATTTTTTTTCCATGAGCTCGATGATTTTGTCGCATGTTTTTTCGCCGATGCCACGGTTCGGCTTGTTGATGATGCGGCGAAGCGCCACGGTGTCTGCCGGATTGACGAGGACGCGAAGATAGGAGATCAGGTCAACGATCTCTTCGCGGTCATAAAAGCCTGTGGCTCCGATGATCTGGTAGGGGACAGCATGATGCGTGCATTCGCGTTCAAAACTCACGGACTGGCTGTTTCTGCGGTAAAGGATCGCGAATTTTTCCCACGAGACATGGGCGGCATTGTGCCTGGATATCATCTGCGAAATGACATCAGCGGCTTCATCCCAGTCGGAATCGTAGGCGATGACGTGTACCTTTTCGCCGCCTGTGGTGTTTGTCCAGAGCCGTTTTTCGGTGCGCATCTCATTGTATGCGATGAGGTTTCCGGCGCAGGTCAGGATCGGCTTTGTGGATCTGTAATTCTGTTCGAGCTTGAAGACGGCGCATGCGCCATATCGATTTTCGAATTCGAGAATGGCCGTCGGATCTGCGCCGCGCCAGGTATAGATCGATTGGTCGTCATCCCCGACGACCGTGAACTGGGTGTTTGGCCCGGCGAGCTGGCGGAGCAGCTGCAGCTGGACGCCGTTCGTGTCTTGGAATTCATCGACAAGGATGTGACGGTACCGCGCCTGGATGCGGCAGCGGACGTTATCGTATTGCTTGAGGATGAAAAGCGGCCAGAGCAGGAGGCCGCAGAAATCGACGGCATTGTTGGCAATGAGCTGCTTTTCATAGTTTTCATACACATTTGCCATGTGCTGTGCTTCGCGTGACTTGGCATTTGAATGTGCTTGCTCGACGGTTTCGCCGGCTTCTTTCCATGACATGATCGTGTTCAGATACTCGGCGACCACGGCTTTCTGTTTTTGTGACTCAGATTCGGAGAGTTCGGCTTTGTCCGAGCCGATCAGGTTGAGCTGAGTCATGATGGTTTTGATCAGGGCTTTCTGTTCGTTTTCAGCATAGATTGAAAAAGACGATTCCAGGCCTGCATAGGCGGCATATTGGCGTAAAAATCTCGCACCGAATGCATGGAAAGTCGAGAGCTGCAGTCCGGAATGATCTTCTTCGGGAAGCAGCGACATGGCGCGTTCGCGCATCTCTCTGGCGGCTTTATTGGTAAATGTGATTGCGAGTATCGCGGATGGCGCGACGCCCTGAGAGATCAGCCATGCAATGCGGTGGGTGAGGACACGCGTCTTGCCGCTGCCGGCTCCCGCAAGGATCAGGCAGTGTTTCGGACCATCATAGGTCACGGCATCGCGTTGCGGAGGATTGAGTGAGTCAAGAGAGAAATTCATGATTTTGCCGTCAGATAGAATAATCGTTTGGAAACTACTTTATTATAAATTGTTTGGATTCTGTCGTATGGGGGCAGAATCAGAATTCATCGTCATCTGCAATTATCGGCAGGATGCGGCTAAAAAAAAAGCCGCAAACGCGGCCTCACATGATGTCTGCTTGCCGAGGGCGGGACTTGAACCCGCACGTCCACAGGGGACAGAAGATTTTAAGTCTCCTGCGTCTACCATTTCGCCACCCCGGCAAACCGCCGTGTCTTTTATGCATATCTCTTACGGCTGTCAAACAGTTTTTTCGATGTTTTGCTGCACGCTTTGAGCGTGCTGAAGCGAGGGATATCTTTTCTCCTTGGGGACGCGCTGCGCGATCCCCAAGGCAGCGATAGGTTTAACGCCACCGTCGTATCACCGCGCCTGAAATGATGGCTGTGCCTGGCGCGATGGGCTAATCACTCAGGATTTATAAGCCGGCTGGCCCTTTACTCGTTGCAGGTGCTGTTGTCTTTGCAGCCTTTGGGACAAAGCATCGGGATGAGTTCAAGCGCATGTTCCATGCAGGGGAGAAGGATGCCCTGTGCATTCGGGAGTTTGATGCATAACGCGGACTCGCAGGCGCATTTAAACGGGGATTCCGTCGTGATGGCGCATGTCGAGATCGTGTTCCAGGCGTTATCGGAACACAGTTCGATGTCGATATCTGTGGCATCGGATTGCGACGTGAATCTCATCGAGCCGTTCGGACAGGCATTGCATTCCAGGGTGACATCATTGCATCCGTATGTGCATGCCTGAATGGGTTCCCAGATGCCGTTGCGGCATTGCTGCCGCTGATTGCCATCACATTGATATGTGAATTCCTCACAGAGTGCCGTGCTCTGCGGCCGCGTACAGGCGGCTTTGTTATTGGTCTCTGTGCAGTTGAGACATTCGGTGAGTTTGTTCCATCTGCCGTTATTGCATATCTGCAGGATATTCCGCTCTGTATCTTCACAGGTTTCGTTGCCGCACCAGCATCGTGTTGCATAATTCTGGCATTCGCCCAGGATATTTTTTAATTCTTTGTCGGGATAAGTGCTCATGCAGGAGCTTTGATTCGGATTGAGATTTTCCTGTTCGCTCCATGTGTTGTCCTGGCATTTTGAAATGATGCCGATTCCAGCGCTGCTATCTTTGCAAAGATAGTAATTATTTTTGCAGGAGAGACAGTCTGTGCCCTTCTCATCACAACCGCTCTGGCAGGTAAAGGGGGCGCTCCACGTGCCATTGACACATCGGCGGACCTCGTCATTTGTACATACCGAGGTCTGATTGATACATTCGCCGCACCCCTCTCCCTTGCAGGAGACATTATTGCAAGTTTCGGATTGCCATAGGCCGTTCTGACATGTCTGGATCAGGCCGATGCCGTTGATATCTTCGCAGATGGTTTCATCCCGTTCGCAAGATTCTCCGATCTTGTCCGTGCATTGATCGACGCCGTTCACTGTTTTGCATCCCCAGATGCAGGGTTCCTCAAAAGCGATGCCTTGAGCGCATCGAATCAATGTTTTTTCGTCTTTGCAAGTGACCGAATCGTTGAGGCACTGTCCGCATCCGGAGTTATCCGCCCTGCATGAGACGGGCTTGTCGTTGATCATGCATTCCGAGCCGTAAGACCACTGTTCATTTCTGCAGATCATCATGCGTCCAGCATTGTCTGATGTGGTATTCAGTCCGTTGGCGCAGACATCCAGAGCGTTATGGCATGCAGTGCCTGCCTGCGGGCCTGCGGAGGAGCAGTGCAGGCCTCTGTCCACACAGACCGCGCCTTGTGCGCATGGGATTTCGTTCTTTTGGCCGCAGAAACACTGGTTATATCGGATTTCTCCAGAGCCGTTATGGAGCGTGCCGCCGCTCGCGAGGCAGAGCGATTCAAATTCCGAGACATTGACATCGAAACCGTCACAGCCCAGTGCAAAAAAAGCCGCAGTGACCGCAATCAGGAATGGGTGTTTATGCATAGCGAGCCTTTAAAAAGTGATCAGAACGTTCAGGTTGGACGGTCCAAATGCCACGGATAGATCCGATGCAGTGTCTGTTTCTGATTCTGGGCGCAGCTGAATATATTTATATCCGGAAATGCCGGTCACGATCGCGCCAGCCACTGTCGCGCCCAGACCGATGCCGAGTATGGAATAACCGGCTGGATAGAGCGGCACGAGATTGTAGTGAAGTTTTGTTTCGGTGCTGTCGCGTTCCACCGGATTCCTGCCCGCGAGCACAACCATTATGGAGCCTGCAAACGTCAAAGCAATCCCGCCAAGCCCGATGCCTGCACCGACCCACATCATCCGTTCGTAAGCGAGGTATTCCTTATCTTTTTCATGGATCAGCACTTTGTCGCTGTCCATGAGTTCGAGCTTGAGCTTTTCGATCTCTTTTGCTTGTGCTTCCTCAAGTTCGAGATGTTTGTCAATCGCTTCCTTTGTGCGTTCAGGATGTTCGCTTTCATAAAGCGTGTACCAGATGCGTCGCGACAGGTTTTTGTCGACTTCAAACTGCGAAGTGTTGACGCTGGCGATCTGAAAGTATTGCAGCGCTCGGTTTTCCTCGCCTTTTCCCCTGAATGCAAGTCCCGTGTAGTAGTTCAGGGCAGGTGAATCCTTACATATCGGAAACAGGACTTTGGCATCTTCGAGCGCCTCGTCATAATTCTGTTCCATCAGGTGGCGGAGCAGCTCCTGCATCATGCCGTTCCACTCGTCGTGGGCCTCTAGGTTGTCACATTCATTTGCCCAGGCATTCGCGGCAGCCAGAAACATCAGGCCGGCAGCCAGCACGGGTACCAGGCGGAACTTCAGGGAAGAGATGAATTTGGGCACTTTGGATCCTTGCATTAAGACGACTGTTCTGATTGCGGCAGGGGAATTGGCTGATACCAGACCGCGCTTTATTCTAACGCGATTTGCTGGAATTAGGCATGTATTAATTTATGGATCGCGTTTTTTTGCTGCCAGGTCATTCGCAGGCGCTTTCAAAATAACGGGGGAACTTGAGGCATGCCAGACTTGCAAGGGCGCGTCATGGTATGGGATATAGCGTTTGAGAAAATGAGCTGTGGTCTGGGGCGCGGCTATCGGGCGGCTGCCCGATACGCCGCACAAGGCGCTTTGCTATCGGGGCAGAGCCCCGATACGCAAAGCGGTTTTCGCTCATGTCATGCATGATCAAGGCTTGTGCGGCTCACGGATCGTTTTCGATACACGCGCCGTCTGTGCAGCCATCCGGGCATTGTCTGTCAAACTCAGATGCCCATATCCCGTTGACACATGTCTGGAGCGTGCTGCCGACGCATTGGGTGCTCAGTTCCTGGCAATTGCCGCATTGGGTTTTGCCGGCATCGACGACTTGGCAGGAGGCGTTGTTGGCGCAAGGTTTGTCCGAATCGCGGCTGTATCCGACGAGTTTGCCATCTTTATATTGATTGTAACACTTAATATCGTCCTTGGATTGAAATCCCGATATCTTGCAGGCCATATAAACACCTAATTCGATGAATGGATTTGAAAAAAATTTGCAAGGCGTGGTCGTAAGGATCTTTCCATTCAGACATGTATATAATTCTTTATCGGATTGAGATGCCGTGATCGTATAATTCGTGCAGGTGCCGCAATGTATTTCGCCACTCGTTTGATGCGTGCACGAAACGTTTCCGGCACAGAGCGAGCTTTCAAGCCAAGTGCCGTTTTGACAGATGTATTTTCGGCATTGAAGCGTCGGAAGATCGGCATAGGATTCGTTTCCATCCTGGCATTCGCCGCATTGATTGAGATTGCATGAGTAATGATTCGGACAGGGCTCAATCTGCCATTTGCCCTCCACGCATGTCTTTAGCGTCGAGTTTTCACAGATGACCTCGCCATATCGGCATTCGCCGCACTCCGTCTCGGAGGCGCACATGACATTATCCTGGCAGATGGCTTCAAGGCGTTTTTGACCTTCGCAGATTGAAAAAATGCCAATATTCTCAGAATTATGGCATTTCTTTTCGCCCTCCGTGTTGCATATTTGCTGACATGTGAACGCCTCTTCAGTCTGTATGCATTCGGTCGGGCATTTGACGGCTTCTATATATTTGCCATCCACACAGGTTTCGATGGATGGGCCAGCACATCTCTGGGTGCCGTTGATGCATTCGCCGCATCCGTCTTTGGTGCATGAGTATGCGCAGGTGAACGATGAGTCGATCTGATATTCACCGTCATGGCAAATCTTCTTTTGGCAGATATCGGCTTGGTTGTGGTAGGTGGCGGATCCTTCTTTGCATTTCTCGCAGTAGTTAGGATTATTCTCTTCGACCATGTCATCCCATTCGCCGTTAGTGCAGATTCGCCTGAAGCAGATATCGCCCCAAAGGAAATATTCGACCGTGTTGTTGAGGCATGTGCCGCAGATATAGTGGGGATCCGTCTTGTCATCTGTGTCACTGTCAATCGCACATGAAACGCTGCCACAGCTTTCCAGGTCAGTCCATTGTTTGTTTTCGCATTGTTGCTTGACACACGTGCCATCTGGATTTTGAAAGAACCTGGTTTCGTCATTTTTGCACAGACCGCAGAACAGGCTGTTGTCTTCGGGCTGATAATCCGTCCATCTGCCGTTTTTACATATTCTTTTTTGGCATTGATTGTCCTCAAACTGATAATCGGCGGTATTATTGCGGCATTCGCCGCACACGTATTTATCATCGGTTTTTCGGCAGGAGGCATGGGCGCAACTGTTTTCTGCGACCGTGACCCAGGCTTTGTCGGTGCAGATCTGTATGGCGCAATAGCCGTCGTCGGTCGGGGCGAGCCGGGTTTCGCCTTCAAGCGTGCATTCCACGACATGGTCGATGTCAGTGAGCGAGCATGCAGAGCAAATGACAAGGATCGCGAAGGGCATAATCGTTTTCATGACAACCTCCTAACTCACACATTCAATCAAAAATGCACATCATGGACGCCTTGCGAATCGGGGTGAATTCGATTGCAAGGCACAATTTGGGAGGGGGATGAGTTTTTGTGGCTTATTGGGATGGGCAATTATCCTGTGTATTCCATTCGGCAGGGTCATCGACCCATTTGCCGTTAATGCAGGTCTGAGGTGTGCTTCCAATGCATTGGGTGGCCAGTTCAAGGCAATCACCACATGTTGTCTGGTTAATGCCACTCACATGACATGAGACACTATTTTCACACGCTTTGTCATTATCGCGGTAATAGCCTATAAGCATACCATCGCTGTTTTTTTTGTTGTAACATTCAATTTTATCATCTTTGTTGGGGGCAAAGAGAGTGTCACGCCATTTACACGCTATATATTCTCCATAATACTCAAGCGTACACGTTTCATTCGTCTCTTGTTTGCCATCAAGACATGTATAGAGCTTTCTAATAACGCCATCCACTGTTCCTGAGAATGAATAGTTTGTGCAATTTCCACATGTTGCGTTTCCATTTTCTATTTTGCAGGAATGTTGGTCAGGGCATGTGTAATTATCCATTGTCCATTGTCCATTCTTGCAAATAAATCGCTGACAAGACTGGTTTGGCATATCTAAATATTTAAGATCACCGTCTCGGCAAAGACCACATTTGTTGTCAGTACATGATACGGCGACATCTGAGCATGGAATAGATTTAGCCCAAACGCCTTGCTCACAAGTGGTATAGAAGGCGTTGCTGTCGCCCTCTTCACATTTCGTATCTCCGTTATGACATAAGCCACATTGGGTACCATCGCAAGAGTTGTTATCTTGACAGAATTGATCGGAAATGTCTGTGAATGCACCATTCTGACAGATTTGTATGATGCCGACATTCATGTCATTATCACGGCAACTTTTTTCTTCAAATTTGCACTGCCCACATTCTGGTAAATCGCTGTTGCACATGTTATTGTTTGGACATGGATTGATTGTACTGATTCCGTTCTCACATTTTGAAAGCACACCTACATGACTTGAATTGTCATTGCATATTGTATCATTGGATAGACAATCTGTTGTACAGAGCACATTGTTATCTTCTGAAATGGCGCAGTCTTTACATTGCATAAGTGGTTCATACTGACCGTTTGAGCATATTTGAAGTGTATCTGCGTCGCAATTGCGTTTGCCGTTCAGGCATTTACCCATCTGTTTGGTTCCATCAATACTATAGATACATGATACTGGAGATGAAGTGTCTTGATTAGAGTTCACCCATGTGCCATCAGTACATACATAAGTAGAGCATATGTTATCAACTTCACGTATCTCGGTTTTGCCATTTGCGCACTCACCACATGATGGAGCGCATGAATTAGCATCTGTACAGGCTTTTCCTAAACATGAGACTCTTTTTTCATCTGATGCATCTGATCGGCACTCATATAGCTTCTTCCAGTCACCAAAAATGCACTGCTCTATTAATCCATATTCTTCATTACTATTAGGATCCGTAATACATCTTTGTTCACCATTTATGCAATTGCCGCATTCTGTTTTTTCTGAGTTACACGAAGCGTCGTCGCAATTGATACTATGTTCCCAATTCCCATTTTTACAAATTTCAATATAAGCATCTGAATAAGCATCTGAGGCATTGGGGACTGAGTTGTCGATGCAGCGAGAAACGCCGTTTTTGCATTTCCCGCATTTATTGTCATTACAAGAGGCATCTTCGAGACAGATTTGGCTATCCCAATGACCGAGCACGCATTTTTTTACTAATCCCGTGTTGCTCGAATTATCACTGCATGTAGATTGATCATCTTGGCATTCTCCACATTGATATTCTACTGACTCGTCGCTATTTGTATTAAGCGCACATGAAACAATATTTCCATCGCTATCTTTGCATGAGCCCGTTGTATCCCATTTGTTTTGATGACAACTCTGAATGAGACATTCTAGATTATTATCGGTTGGATAGTATCGGGTCTCGCCCTCTGTGGAACAATCGATTTCAACGACTACTTCAACTTTTGTCGACTCAATCTTAAAAATATAATAATCTTCACAGCCGCTTAGTAAAACAGAAGCACAGATTGAAACAATATATGCAAGCTCTTTTTTCATATCCGTACCCCTCTTGGTTAAAATGTAAGTCTGAAATTGACGCTTGATGGACCTATACTAAAGTCGAGGGGGCTTTTTTCTTTTTTATTCTCGATATAATAATAGGCTCCGATGCCAGTCATGGCAGCGCCTGCTGCTAACATTGCAATGCCGGCACCGAAAACCGCCCAGTCGAATACATAGGATCTGTTTATGTCATATACGCGTTCCGATGTGTCATCTTTGTGCGATGCTTTGTATTCTTCGGTAATATCGACATATTTGTCGTTATAATCTTTTCTAAATCCCAGCACGCCACCTGTGATGGTCATCAGCAGCCCCGCGCCGGCGATACCGACACCTGTCCACATGATGATATTGTTTTTGAGCTGGTCCTTATCGATAAGATCAATATTCTCTTGGAGCAGGCGCGTGTTTTCTTGATGCAACTGCTGGTTGATATCATTGAGGGAATTCAGCGCGGATTCCTTGCGCTCCGGGTGTTCTGCCTCGTATCGCTCGTACCAGATGATGCGCTGCATTTCGGGTTCTACGACGAACTCGGACGTGTATTCGCTCGCTTTCTGCAGATACATCACGCCTTTGGTATGCTCGCCAGTTTCCAGAAGCGATTTGCCGATCAAATAGTTCAGGGCAGGCGATCTTGGGCAGGTGTTGTACAGTTCGCGCGAAATTTCAAGCACCTTGTCATACGATTTGTCTGTGAGGGCTTCATGGGCGCGTTTGATGTTTTCATTCCAAGTCGGATCCTGGCTGATGGTATCGCAGGGGTCGGCAAAAACCGTTGAACTTAGGAATGGCAGCAGGATCAGGCTGCATAGAAATGCCTTGCTTATGGTGGTCTTCATTTGATCGCCTCTCGAAAAAAATTCACGGCGGAGACGCGCTTCGCCGTTGATATCATCATGGAATTTGCTGTGTCTGTCAAACGGCAAATATCCGGAAGTCCTCTGTCGGGCTGCGCCGCGCATCCTTGCGCGGATCTATCGCGTCGGCGTGTGTGGCGCGGCTTTGGGGGCTTGATCTGCCGAGGGATGCGACGTGTGCGCATACGCCGTCTTGACCGTGATGCCTGGCAGACGGCCGATCTTGCCCGAAAGGGCATTGATGACGGCTGACGGCGCATCGACGGCAAGACTGACGATATTGATCTTTTTCTGGCGATATGGAATGCCCATGCGCCCGAGCACGATGTCGCGGTATTCGTGCACGATGGCGTTGAGCGCTTCCACGGATTCTGGATTTTCAATGATGATGCCGAGCACTGCGACACGTGTTTCTTCAGACATGACGATGCTCAGACCAGGCGAAGTCCGCATGATGTCTGGCCTGCCGAATAGATCTCGACCGCCAGATCGATGCCGCAATCATCAAACAGTGCTTTGACGGATCGCGCATCCGAGTCGCTGAGAATCGCGATCACATCATCGAGGCCGCCGAACACGGCAGGCACACCGATCCGCACGATCGACACCTTGTGCGTTTCCAGCGCAATGCTCCATGCGCGGCACCAGCCGTCCATCTGCTCGCCTGGTTCCGGGCGATAGGCGACCTTGCATATATCGATTCCTCGGCCGCGCATCAGCCCCTCCAGGCAGATCAGGAAGTCCCAATATGTGCTGTTTTTTAGGATATATGCGCAGCAATGATAGATGCCCGGGTGGTATCGGTATGGCGTGACCGTGACATCGAGCTGGCTGAGCATTTCGTTCAGCGCGGGCTGCGAGTCCGAGGCTTCGCCATTGAGCACTGAAAAATCATGCATGGCTGCCGGCGCGAGCTTGCGGTCAAGTGCCTCAAGATCACTGCCGGATCCGCCGATCAGCGCCATGATCCGCGTCGCCATATATGTCTTCAGATCTGTCGTCGACACGTTGCCGGAAGCGATGCCTTGCATGACTTCGACGCATAGCCGAACCACGTGGAACGCGATGTAGATCTCCGATCCGGAGAGCAGGTTGGAAAAACGGAGCGCGAATTTGCACATTTCCGCATACTTCGATACGGCCTCCATGTTCCAGGGCGCATTTGAAAGGATCACATTCTGAAGCGTCCGGCTGAACCCTTCGGCATAGGGCGTGTCGGCAAACTCAAAGGATGCGCTGTCCATGTATGGGTTGTGGTCCGATTCGGTGCGCACATAATCGCCCTCGGCGTTTTCGGTGAAATAGCAGAATTCCGAAGACCGTCTTGCGATCTCTTCAAAAACCTGTGTCCCGACTGTCTCTGGCTTTCCTTTGTAGTGGATCGTCTCAAGTGCGAGGCAGCCTTTGAACAGATTTGACGGGATATGCACGAGGTCTGGCGAAAGCGTGATTTCGCGGAGCTTTCGGCAGTCCCTGAACGCGCCGTCTTCGATTTCTGTCGCCGAATCGGGCAGGCAGACGCGCTCCAGCGAGATGCACTCGGCAAAGGCTTCCTCGGCGATCAGGCTGATATTATTGGAAAAAATGATTTCCTTGAGGCTGATACACGACTGAAATGCCCCGCCTTCGATGGCGGTGACGGAATCGGGGAGGATGACCTTGCGGACGCTGTCGGCATTTTTAAACGCGTTCGGGCCGATCGTCTCGATGCCTTCCGGAACTGTCACGACCTGTTTCTTTCCCTGATATCGGATGAGCATGCTTGAAACGCTGTCAAAATCAGGGTCATTGTCGCTGTCGAGCGACGGCATGCCGTCCGCATTGAAAAAGGCATCCAGGGCTTTGAGCGCCGCCTCGTCGATTGCTGCCTCCGTCTCCGTCTCGTGTGTCTCTTCTTGTTCCGGTTCCGCAGGTACAGCTCGCTTTGTCTTTTTTTTGTCCTTGTCCCCTTTGACCTGAAACTCAATGTGATAGTTGAGCGGTCCGAGTTTGCCGTCGGCTGAGGTTCCGGACGGGCTCGCGCTCGCTTCCGTCCTGGCCTGCTCGACGGATTCCTGTATTTTTTTGCCGAGCGCGTTCAAAAGCGAGCCGAGAATTTTGCCAAACTCTGAAGGTCCATGATCTGCCATAATCGTCCTCCTTTAACCAGCTGTCTGCAAAAAACTTGCAGTTCAACATCAAGCCATTACCACAAGCCTGCATACACTGCCACAAGTGAAACCTCAATGCTTCTTTTGGGGCGCGTCTATGCGTTGCATACGCCGCGCATCGGGCGCGTCTATGCGTTGCATACGCCGCGCCTTTCCCCGGTAGCTAACGCAACCGGGGGCTGCAAACCTCAAATTCCTACGGGCTATTTGGGGATGATCGGCTCTCTTGGGCGGCTATCGGCTGAACCGTACAGGTTTGTAGTTACTAGTCAGCCGCCCACTAAATCATGCGTGTTATAACATCGTTCTCGCCCTTAAGCAGGCGAACTTTTATTGTCCTCAGGGCAAAAGTTCCTGGGCGGCTAGCTACTGCCTGCCATCTACTGCCTACTGCCTGTCCGCAATGCCCTCCACACTTCAGACAAGTCTGTGGGCTGAATAGTTACGGCTTGTAACTATTACGTATGAATATGGCTTCCATAATTTGATGAAATGTAATAAAGCGGGCTCGCAGTTGGCAGTAATCGGTTTACTGCATACGATTCTCTAACGAGGAAGCTTTTCCCTGACTCGAAAGGAACTTACCATGTACGATCCCAAATCGCTCAAAGCTGAAGAATTTATAGATCATCAGGAAGTGCTTGATTCGCTTGCCTGGGCGGATGCGCACAAGAATGACCCTGAGACTCTGGCCGCCGTGATATCAAAAGCTCGCCTGCACAAAGGGCTGTCCCATCGCGAGGCATCGTTGCTTCTCGCGTGTGATGATCCTGAGATCAATGCGCAGGTTTACGCGCTCGCGCGCGAGATCAAGGATGCTTATTACGGCAACCGCATCGTGATGTTTGCGCCGCTTTATCTGTCGAACTACTGCGTGAACGGCTGTGTTTATTGCCCGTATCACTACAAAAATAAGCATATTCTGCGCAAGAAGCTGACCCAGGAAGAGATCGAAAAGGAAGTCATTGCCCTTCAGGATATGGGGCACAAACGTCTGGCTTTGGAAACAGGTGAGGATCCCGTCAATAATCCGATTGAATATATCCTTGAGAGCATCAAGACGATTTACGGCATTAAGCACAAGAATGGCGCGATTCGCCGTGTCAATGTGAATATTGCAGCGACGACGGTCGAGAATTACAGAAAGCTCAAGGAAGCCGGCATCGGGACGTATATTCTTTTCCAGGAGACCTATCACAAGGAATCTTATGAGAAGCTTCATCCGACAGGGCCGAAGCACAATTACTGCTATCACACCGAGGCGATGGATCGCGCAATGGAGGGCGGCATCGACGACGTGGGGCTCGGCGTGCTCTTCGGGCTGGAGCTTTACCGCTATGAATTTGCCGCTTTGCTGATGCATGCGGAACATCTAGAAGCCGTGCATGGCGTGGGGCCGCATACGATCAGCTTCCCGCGTGTCAAGCATGCCGATGATATCGATCCCAATGCATTCGATAACGGCATCACAGATGAGACTTTCTGCAAGATCATCGCATGCGCGCGCGTGGCGGTGCCTTATACGGGCATGATCATTTCGACGCGCGAGTCGGCTGATGTGCGTGCGCGTGCGCTTGAACTCGGCATTTCGCAGATCAGCGGCGCATCCAGGACGAGCGTCGGCGGCTATTGCGAGGAAGAACGCGACGATTCCTCTGCGCAGTTCGATGTTTCCGACCAGCGCACGCTCGATGAAGTGATCTGCTGGCTCATGAAGCTCGGCTGCCTGCCCAGCTTCTGCACGGCGTGTTATCGCGAAGGGCGCACCGGCGATCGCTTCATGTCGCTGTGCAAGTCCAATCAGATATTGAACTGCTGTCATCCCAATGCGATCATGACGCTCAAGGAATACCTGATGGATTATGCTTCTCCCGTGACCAGGCTCATTGGCGAGGATCTCATCGCAAAAGAAATACAGAAGATTCCGAATGAAAAAGTGCGCGCTTTTGTCGAAAAGAATCTCGTCAAGATCGAGAATGGCGAGCGCGATTTTAGAATCTGAGCTTTTGTGGGGAAACGTTTTTGTTTTGCCAAAAGAACGCGTTTCCCCGCGCATCCTTTCTTCAAGAAAGGAATCGCCACTGGCGATCCGCGCAACTCTTTGTACATCAAGGGGGATGAAACTGAATAAGGAATTTCGTTTTTTTGCATATCTGCTTGAAAGCTATGCAGCGCATAAGAATATGAGTGCCTCGGAAGTATTGCGAATGCTTGATGAGAAGAATCTCACTGATTTTGTATTTGGCATGTACGAAATCTATCATTGCGAGAGTATCGATAATGCATTCATGGATTTGGATTCCCTCATTGAGACAGGGAAACCCGCGTGGTGATTTACTGTGCAGCGGCTTTTTTATAGCTTCAATGAGCCGTTCTGGGGTTCGCGTTCGTGCAGGTAGTTCATGAGATAAGCCGTGACTGTTGCGAGCTGGAGCTCCTGAGAGAGCTTGAGCAGTTTTTTGAGGGCGTTTACGCTCAGATAGACCGATTCGTCTCTGAGATAGTTGATGACTAAGGTTTCGTTGCGCTGGGACATGATATCTTTGCCATAGGCGAACGCGCTTCGTTTGAGATAGTCGATATAGCACGGGAGTGCATTGTTGTGCGCGATATTTTGAAGCGCGATCTGCCGCTTCTTTGCGCGATCGGAGGATGCGGCGAACAAGGCGAAATCGATGTGATCTGGGTCGAATTGATGTTGATCCCATATCAGAGAGAACTGCTCCTTGAGGCTTGGGTTCGATTTTTTGAACTGGTAATCTATGACGGAGCCGTCTGGTTGAACGACATGTAGACTTTGTGGGATGACCGGAAGAGCGTTGAAGATGCCTGCGGCTGTGTTGAGATGAACCGTGAGGTCGGTGATTTGTGTATTCATAAATGCGTGTTCGCTTATCGTTTTGAGCGATTGCGGCAGGATGAGTTTTAGCTTTTTGCCTGTGGGATGACAGAATGCGGCACAGTTGATATGTTTGGTTCCATCTGGCAGTTTGAAAGTTTTTTGAGATTTTCCGCATGGATAATAGATCAATGAGGTCAGGTCTTTGGAATATAGAATGCCATCTACTGTTTTGTAGGGACTGGTGTTATCCTGATTACAGATCTCAATGTTTTTAAGGCAATCCATGTGAGCGAGTATGTCAATATCAATATATGGCGCATTTCGGATGATATATTTTCCGATTTTGAATAAATGATTTTTAATAATAGTATAATCCAAGTTTTTGGACATACTTGAGAGCGGATATGGCGTATTGATCACATTGATGGCGGCGTGTGCGGGAAAACAGTCGAAAGCCCGGTCATCGATTTCGGTGATATCATCTGGGATGGTGAGGGTATTACGTTTATATTGGGCACGAAACAGTGTTTTATTGATGATAAGGAATTCGTTGGTTTGCTGCCAATATGAGTCTTCAAAAGCTGAGACGTGGCAGTCGATATACGGGAATTCACAGATGATATGCGAGCAATAGGTATGTTTGAATGCCTGATAGCCGATGGCTTTGATTTCTTTGGGCAATGTGAGGGTTTCATTTTTGCCGGCAGAGAATACGAAGCGCAGTTTGTCGTAAGCGATGAGCAGCGGGCCGATGCTTTTTAAGATAGTATTTTGTGGATCAATGGCATTAATAATGATGATTTCTTCGAGATTTGGAAACATGAGGTTGTCGAGCTTGTTGTAGTTGACGCGACCCCATTTTTCATCGATATAAATTTTGCGTACATTTGGATAGATGACTGGGGAGCCATCCAGATTCTGGAGGCGATATTCAAAAATAGCGAGGTCGAGTTCTGTGAACGCATCGGAGGAAAACTGGTCCATAATTGCTCCATTTGGGGAAAGAGATGTATGGGATGCGATGTCGAGGGGGTAGCGGCGTATGCGCGCAGACAGCAGAGACGTGTCGTGACACGTCTCGCTGGCGAGCACATAGCCGCGCAGGGGGAGACTTCCCCCGCCCAAGAAAATAGCGGGGAAAGTATCGGCGTGAAGGGCGATTATAGGGCTTTGAGCAGGTCTGAGATTTCGTCTTTGAGCTTTTGATCCTGATCATAGACGAGGAGTTCGTGATTGTATTGATAATAGTCTTCGGAGCCCCATTTGGCGATGAAGGATGTGGCGTAGCGGTTGATCGTGAGTTCGGAGACGAACAGGATCATTTCCTGGCCTTCTTTCCAGCAGGCTCGGATGAATTTGAATACATTTTGGAGGTATTTGGCGCATTCTTCGGTCTGCTTGTTGTGTGTTTCCACACGTTTTGCAAAGGCCGTCTGAATGGCTTTGAACTTGTTTTTGTCCGTGTTTGCGACGAGGTCGGCGTACTCGTTGAGCAGGATGATCGTGCCTTTGGTGACGATTTTGTCGTCTTTGGTAAGGTTTCCGGCGGCCTGCTTGCTCGAAAGCTCTTTTTCGAGTTCTCCTAATTTGTTGTGTATTTCCATCAGAATGTGGGTGTCGCCGCTCGTTTTGAGTGTTCTGAGGATCTTGACGCTTTTTTGCAGGATATCTTCTTCATATACGGCTTTGCAGAAGTGCTCGCAGAGGGTGTCTTTGAGCATGGCGATGATCGAGAGTCGCTCGTCGAATTTTGCAGAATTTGCTTTGGCGATGAGCAGTTTCGTAGTTTTTCCGCGCAGGATGTTGGGGATATCATAATCCGTTCTATATTTTTTGAAGAGGTCGTAATAGACGGAGAATTTTCGGGCGATTTCCGGCACGGTGATATATTCCATGACCAGAGATGAATTGACCGGGATGTTGTTCCGCTCGTAGCCGCGCAGGGCTGTGGAGAGGTCTTCCCAGCCACGAGCGGTGACATATTGTTTGCCGTTGACGGTCGATTTGATCACATAGAAGTGGTCTTGATTGATGTCGAGATATGCGAGCACGGCGGGATGTATATTGGCTGTGGAGGCATATTGTTTCCAGACCTGATAGTTTTCTTCGACAGCCATATATTTGAGGCGGTCGAGTGTGACGACATCATATTCCTTGACGGATTTGTTGAATTGCGGCGGGTTGCCTGCGGTGACGACGACCCAGCCCTGGGGGACTTGTTCGTTTCCGAAGCGTTTATATTGCAGAAAGAGCAGCATGGAAGGTGCGAGTGTTTCGGAAACGCAGTTGATCTCATCGAGGAAGAGGATGCCTTCTTTTTTGCCGGACTTTTCCATGACCTCATAGATGGATGCGATGATCTCGCTGACCGTGTATTCTGAGACAGTGCATTTGCGTCCGGCATATTCTTTTTCGGCGAGATAGGGCAGTCCGATGGCGCTCTGGCGCGTGTGATGCGTCATGGAGTAGCTGACGATCGCGATATCCATTTCGGATGCGATCTGCTCCATGATTGCGGTTTTGCCGATGCCGGGCGCGCCGATCAGAAAGACCGGCCTTTGGCGCACCACCGGAACCAGATAGTCGCCTGTTTCGTCTTTTTCGAGGTAAAGGCGGATGGTGTTCTTGATTTCGTTTTTGGCTTCCTGAATGTTCATCTTAGTCCTCCTCTGTCCAGCAGATTTTTAAAGCCCATGCGGGCACGTTTAGATTTGAATATTTGTCGGTGAATACGAATGCCGTTTTATATTCGGTCGGTTTTGTGGGGAAAGGGCCGTAGCCATCGGTGAAATAGATCAGCCCGCAGAGGTTTCTGAGTTCACCGGTCTTGCGGAGCTTTTCTACATATTCGAAAACAGGTCTGAAATCAGTGCCGCCGCAGCCTCTGATCTTGAAATGTGAAATGTATTCTTCGATTTCATCAAGCGAGTGAATTTCCATATCGTCCTGAATTGCGGCATCGCATTGAATGATGCGGATGTGCACTTGGGATGTGAACATTTCTGTTGCTTTGAGAATATTGTAAGTTTTGTTGAGAAACTTTTTCACAAGCGTGTGATAACAGGAGCCGGAGGTGTCGATGGCGATGACAAACTCTCGGATCTGTTTGACTTCGCGGTATTCGAGCGGTTCGATCAGGAGTTTTTTCTGACCAGGGAGCCTGAGACCGTATGTATAGTACATATAATCAAAATCATCGGGATCGAGCGACATCGTTTCTTCCATGACGGCAAACTGTTCAAGGAATTCTGTATAATCCATCTTGTCGCGTGTGAGGTAATCGAGTGTCGCTTCAATCTGGCCTGGGATCCGTCCCTGCTGGAAAGCCTGCATATCAACCATGAGCATTCTCCCGGCTTCTTTCCATCCATCCATTGAGCCACTGGGGGTTGAGGTGTTTCCAAGAAGATTGGCTTCGATCATGGCACCGGCTTGGCCGTCAGTGCCATTTTCTTGATCGGTGGTGCCGTCATTGGAAACCGTGATCGCATCGACATCGATGGCGTTTTCGAGAAGTTCCTGTAGCTCGTCGGGGCTGAGTGAAGTCACGTCGATTCCGTTGAGTGAAGTCATATCGAGACTTTTGAGGTCGGTGGGGACCACAGGCGAGACGGGCGTTTGTGGATTGAGTATTTGGTCGATGCGTTTTTTTTCTTCGGGCATCCAGAGGTGAGAATCAAGCTTGAACAGCTGCGCCATGCCATGTTTGTAGATCGGTGTTTTTTGCAGATATGTATAGGTTTCCTGTGCGGTGAGTAGGGGAACATTTGGTTTGATCTTATTGATGATATCGAGCTTTTGTTGGTCGTTTGGAAGCGTGAATGCATTGAGCTGCTCAATGATTGCGGCTTCGGTTACGATGTCGCATGCGAGTTCCCATAGGCTGTGATCAGTCTTTGGGGGGAAGAAGGGATGCAGGAATATGCAGTGAAATATCGTGTGCAGATATCGCCTGATTTCCAGGCGTGAATCTTCTTTGAAACGCTTGAGCCAGCTGAGAGGATCATATCGAAGTATCGATCCGTCTGTGCCGAATATATCGGGAATTTTGTCCGTTTCTTCGAGATTGAGGCGGTAAAGCGCCGGTTCAAGAAATCGATACTGCAGGAAAAGTCTGTTCTGGATATGCCGTATCATTTTGCCGGCAAGCGTGGTGATATCTGAATCCATAGTTGGCTCCTTCAAATATGAATGTGAAAGAACAGAGGTATGTTTGGGGACAATGCACTTGCAGGACAACTGGTATCAGGGTTGTAGTTAACAGTGCATATGGTGAGCCTGAGTGGATCAAGGCGAAACATCGCCCTTGGCGGTGTATGTGTGGATGCCGCCGATTCTATATTATAAAATATAGAAAACCTCAGGCAGACAGCAAGCCCATCGCAAAGCTCAAGATGCGCAAGCAAGCCTTCCGTTCAGCGAGGTGATTCGATTGTGAACACAGATGAAAAAGCGAATGAAAAAGAGTCATAGTACCGCAATCCTTCTCTAAATTCAGGATGTTGCCAAGCGATCTTACCAAGATCAAGTCACCCTTGTGACTTTTTTAGCAACCGGAACCAGTGTTGACACTGCTATCGGTGACAACGCGAACCAGAATAATCACTTGTCTGGCTCGCGTCAAGAGGTTTTGTAAATATTTGTGTTACTGCGTTACAATCAGCCGCCCACTAATCATGAGCGTTGCAACGCTATCGCGCCCATGTGCAGTCATAAACTTATATCCCCTCAGACCTAAAATCTTGTGAAGCTATCTACTGCCTACCATCTGCTGGCTACTGCCTGTCCCGCAGTGCCCACGATACTTCATAAACCACTTATGGATGAGCTCAGCCTTATAGAAGTATATGATCTGTATGCGAAGCAGGTCAATGAGGATGATAGAAAGCGCGAAGCCGTATCGCTTTAGGCGATAGGCTGAGCAGCCGGGCGTATCGGCACGATAGCCCGGCATTCCAGATTACCATTGAACGTCGTTTGGATCCGGTGCGGTGTAGGTGGGGACGAGTTTTCCGAGTTTTCTGTATTCGAGTTCGGCAGAGCGGAGCAGAAGGTCCTGGGTGACGCATTTTTCGTCGGAGCCGTAGGCGATGGATGCTGCGCGCAGGACGGCTTCTTTGATGTGGCCGCCGGAGAGTTCGAATGTCTCGGCGAGGAATTCGAGCTCGACATCGTCGGCGCGCGGGATTGATTTTGAAAGGAATTTGTTCCATAGGATCAGGCGTGATCGTTCGTCAGGCAGATCGAACGGGACGCGGAATCGTATGCGGCGCATGAATGCCTCGTCAATGCCGGATTCAAAGTTAGAAGTCAGGATGCTGACACCGCTGAAGCGTTCGAGGCGCTGCAGCAGGTAATTGACTTCGAGATTTGCATATCTATCCACGCTTGATTTGACTTCAGTTCTTTTACTGAATACGGAATCGGCTTCATCAAATAGCAGTAATATTTCGCCCTGTTCGGCGGCATTGAATAGTTCTGCGAGATGTTTTTCGGTTTCGCCGATATATTTTGAGACGAGCTGGGAGAGATCGACGCGATAAAGTTCGAGCTGAAGTTCTGTGGCGATGACCTGAGCGCCATAAGTTTTGCCGGTTCCCGGCGGCCCGCAGAAGAGCGCGGCGAGTCCGAGGCCGTAGGGCATGGATCGTTCAAAGCCCCAATTTTTGGCGAGATCTCGGCGATGTTTGGCGTACATGAGAAGATCTTGCAGGGCAGTTTCACATTCCTGAGAAACGATGAGCTGATCCATTGTGACGCGTGCAGGTTCGGGCGTCGCTAGGCTTCCGAGCCCTTCCTTGCTGATTGCGCGTGCCTGTGCAGATATATTTATATATAATTTTTCTTCATCGTCATAGGGCTGTGTGAGGGCAGCTTTATATACAGAATCCATCTGCCCATGCGTGAGCAGGAACTGCCCGGCGAGTTGTGAGATCCAGGTGTCGGAGAGATTTTCGCCGACGAGGTCTTTCCATAAAACTTCGCGCTGTTTTCGGTTCGGCATGGGGATGCGAATGATATTTTCAGGCTGGACGTTGAGACATGACGGCGTATCGCCTGTGATCGTCCAGATGACAGGACAGACGGATGGATCAAATATCTGTATGAGCTGGTAGATGCCGTCGCCCCATCTGTCGATCCATCGCGTGACGTTTTTGAGCACGAGTATATCGTGTCTGAGTACAGTCATGGCGATGGCATGCCGGATGGCTTGTGCGGCGTGTTCGAGCGTCGTTTCCGGCATGAGATCGAGTATTTTAACGCCGTTATAACGGAGGCGAGATGCAACGCATTGGGAAATATATATTTTGCCCGAACCGGAAGCGCCCATGACGATGATATGGCTTGGTGTTGGCTTTTCAGGGATTTTCTTTATTATTTTTTTGATCGGGTCTTCGAGTGATTTATATGGAATGGCATTGAGATGTGACGGGTCGATATAATCATCATTGAGAAGATATTGCACGGCACTGGGAATGACGGAGAGTTCAGCCGTGGAGAGGGGCACGCTTTGATCGCACTGGAGGATGCCGGATCTGAAGAGGATGCTCTGTTCAGGCGCGAGTGCGTGTTCTGTCATGGATGTATCGACGGTGTCGGAAAGAAAATGCGTGATGAAGCCCCATCTCGGCTGTCTGGGCTCTTTTTCTGACATGGCGAACCGGAGGGCGCGCAGAAGCGGCCAGTCCAGATAGGTGAGCGTGAGCACGGCCAGGAGTGAGATTTCTTCTGGCGACAGCAGGAGCATTTCGTCGAGCGCAGCCCATCGGCTTGCGAGCGTGTCGTTGTGCATGCTGAGCTCAATGATCTGCCCCCAGAAGCGTGTAAAGTTTGGGCCTTGCCAGTCGATGACTTCCTGCTGGAGCGCAGGGGTGTTCATGACCATGTTTTGGCTGAGTTCCCGGAAACGCAGTTTGAGCTCTTCTGGCCAGGCGGCATTGAGGTCGTTATCAAATCGGATCCAGCCCTCCTGCCAGCCTCGGTACAGCCAGCGGCCGATCAGGAATATGACGAATTGCTTGAGATTGGTTTTGAATGTGTCTGTAGTCATGGATGCGATTGTTTATATTTTGACGTGAGTCCGTGGGGCGGTTACAGACGATCGTCTGTATATTTATGTTCATTTATTTTATATCATCATCGTGGCATGTCGAGTTTTAAATGTCAATTTTGCGTTTGGCTGTGCAGCCTATGGGGATGGCATGTCGCGCGAATAGATGTGAGCTGCAGGAAAAACAGGCTTTTGCGCTAGATTTGGATGGGTTGCGCTGGGGAGACGCGGAAAGCGTTGGCGCGAACAGAGAACTGGGGGGCAGCTGTTTGGGGGATGAGGATCTCAAGGATAAACAGCGCGATGTTTTGAATGATATGTATGATGGGAGCGAGTTTGATAGATGGATGAGATCCTGAAATCGTCCGTGAACGGATGCGTTACGGATAATTCCTATCACGGACGTTTTGGCAGTCATCCTGAAGTTGACGGATGAGCGCGTCACGGGATTGAAAGGCTATTTCAGGTCTGAGGAATGCGTCGAACTGGATCTGAATGGCGTGACCGTACAGATCGGCCGAGAAGTCGAGGATATGCGTCTCGACGACGGTCTGTACGTTTTGGAATGTGGGTGTGTTCGTGACAGCAGTCATCGCGAGGCGTGATTCGGGCGAATGATCGATCTTGACATGCGTGGCATAAGCCCCGAGCGCGGGCATGACCTGTTCTGGCGTGTGTATGTTTGCCGTGGCGAAGCCGAGTTTGTGTCCTCGGTTTGCGCCGTGTTCGACGGTGCCATAAAGCGTGTATGGCATTCCGAGCATGGCTGCGGCCTCGCTCATGTGGCCGGTTTGTATGGCCGTGCGAATGCGTGTGGAACTGACGGGGCTTCCTTGCCATCGGGCCATTGTGAGCGAGTGAAGCGCGATGTCGTGCTGTGCGCACATCTGCCTGAGCATGGATATGTCTCCGGCCTTGTGCGCGCCAAAATAGAAGTTCTCCCCGAGCACGATGGCAGCCGGTTCAAGGGGGAGCAGTATGCTGTCGAAGAATGCCTGCGGGGAGAGCATTCGGATATCGGCAAAGGGGAGGTAGAGCACATCATCGAGGCCGAGTGTGTCGAGTATCTGTTCGCGGACATCCTGTGGCTGAATGAAGAAGTGCTTTGAGGGGTGAAAGAACTGTCGCGGATGCGGCGTGAACGTGATGGCTACGGCGCGTGCGCCCCAGCTTCGAGCCAGCGAGATCGTTGTGGAGATGAGCTCGCGGTGTCCGATATGGAGGCCGTCAAAGTTGCCTATGGTCAGGATGGAAGTCATAGATTGCTGAAATCGAAGCGGAGTGCCAGCTGGAAGTCGATATAGGCATCCGGCTGCATGAGGGAGGTGAAGATGTTCCCGCCAGTCTGAGTTTCGTGATTGATGCGAGTCTGGCTGTCTTGAGGCACCTGAGTGGCGAGGAAGAGCAGCTTGATGTCGAATTCTATCCAGAAAAGTTCAGTCATTCTATACATGACACCGAGCCTGGCATCCACGCTTCCGCCGAACCACGGCCCTTCGTCGAATGTCGTGGCGAGCGTGAGCCCGAGTGTTGCGCCCGCGAATATCCGCCAGTTTTCGCTTTTGAAGAAAGGGTATCGGATGCCGCCCGTGACGTGAAAGAATTTGAGGGAAGCGCGGTCTTCCGTGGAGATGTCGTTTTCTGATGTGTAGGCGGCGCGGTTGAGGCAGGTTTCGTCGACATCGCCGATGGCGATATATTGAGTGGCTGCATCGCTGAACGTGCCGTTGATGACATCGACAGGTTCGCAGGAGACATGCGTGATATGGCTCTTATTCCAAGCCATGATTGCCATGTCGAAGCGGATCTCGAGCTGTACCGGGAGATCGAAGTTGAGAAGCAGGCTCGCGCTGATATTTCCGGAGAGGGAATTGTCGAGTGTCTGAAGGACCGGATAATAACCCGGGGTTGGGGTGACCCGGTATTCGCGATCTGTTTGTCCCGTGTAATAGCTCATGAACGGGATGCCGAACCCGAATCCGACGGCGAGTGATTGAGCGGCTGCAGTGAGCGGGCAGAGCATCGTGAGCGCAAAGAAAACGCCTATGAGCAGGAATCTTTGGTGCATGATCGCTCCGCAAAAATGCCGTTGCAAGCGGCAGGGACAAAAAAAAGGCGGTCAACACGATGACCGCCTTTAATGAGTAGCTAGGAGTGGACTCGAACCACCGACCTGACGGGTATGAGCCGTCTGCTCTAACCAACTGAGCTACCTAGCCATATCTGAACGCCCGAAACGCTCAAGACGGGTGGGCTTATGCATCATAGTGTGAGAATTGTCAATCGATTTTTTTATTCTCCGTTACTTTGTTGCGATTCAGGCCATAGGCGTTTTCTGAAACTTTGAGGGATTTCATGCTGCCAGCAGGCTGTCGTTGCGGCAGAGGGGCTTTGGGCATGCACAGAAGATGATTTGTATGACATAGAATATGCCGATGCTTACGAGGACGATATCCACGCTTGCAGGACAGAGCCAATTCCATAGGCGATGAAACGCTCATGATTCAGAGGGTAGCTGAATCGCAGCATTACGATCCGGGGTATGAGCGTATTGGGATAAAGCGGTCGCACAGGCATCCGCCGGTTGGAGACGATGATTGAGCCGAGGTGATTTGGTGGGGGAGCATGCGCCGCTTTCTGTCGATTTTGAATGCCGAATTGGCTATATTGTATATGGACGATGAGTGGCCGTTTTATGGTCAGTTTGCCCTGGAGATATGTTTTTTTATGCTCAAACGTAACGTGAAATATGTGTCAGTCTTCTGTGTGTCAGTTGGGCTCTGTCTATGCGGATGCATGCCGGAAGTTGATGACGTGTTCCATTTTCATGAGGGCGAGAAGCCTGAGCCGGGTCATCCGACGACGCCAACGACGCCAACGACCCCGACGGATCCCGGTGGGGAGTCGCAGCGTCCCGGTGGGTCAGGTGGTGTGACGCCAGGGCCGGACCCTGGAGAGCCGGAAGACCCCGGAAGCCAGGGCGGTGGCGGCGCAGTTGTCTCGCCTGAAGTGCTTGGCATCGAGCTTGTCTCGCCGGCATCCGGCGATGTACGCGGCGGTTACGAGGTCCGTGTGCATGGTGCCGCGCTCGATGCATCCGGGATCGTGCAGTTTGGCGGCATCCAGGCACCGTCGCAGACCTTTGTGAACAGCAACGTGGTGCGTGCCATCGTGCCGCCAGGAAAACTCGGCTGCGTGGATGTTCTGTGGCATCAGGGGGAGGAGACGCTGACGCTTGAGCGTGGGTTCTGCTATACCGAGAATGTCGGGGTGAAGACCGTGACCCCCGATGTCGTCGTGGCTGGAGAGCTTTCCGAGATATCGCTGGTCGGAAACGGTTTTGATGACCGCACGACGGTGTATTTTTCAGACGGAACGCGGAGTTCCGGCTTGCTCGATATGGCTTTGTCATCCGAATCGCGGCTGGCGGGCAGCATCGTGCTCGATGAGCCGGGGCAGTCGACGCTTTATATCGTGAACAGCACAAGCCATGCGGTTTTGAAAGACGCGGTTCGAGTCCTTCCGCGTCTCGTGCCAGAGCATGCGGAACCTGCAGTCATCGAGGTCGGCAAACAGCCGTCCGTCAGCCTTTCGGGGCATGGTTTTTCCGAAAAGATGCATCTCCGCATCGGGTCTGCCGTCATCGAGCCGGCGTTTGTGAGTTCGGATAAGGTCACGTTTGCCGCGCCGATCCTTCCGGCCGGGAGTTACGATATCCTCGTGTATGACGACTACAGGCAGTATCGTCTTGAGAAGGCGTTGCACTACTATGCGTCCGGGACAAAGCGCGAGCTGTACGCGGTGTCGCCGGCATTCGGGTCGGTCAAGGGCGGCGAAACGGTGCGCATCTCCGGTGTGGGCATGACGTCGGGCGCGACATTTATGTTTGGTTCCAAGACTGCGACATCGAAGGAATGTACGGATGTGTCCTGCACGGTCACGACACCGCCCGGCTTGGCTGGGGGTGTCGATGTGGTGTCTGGAGAGCTGAAGATCGCGAACGGGTATGAATATATCGTCATTCCAGAGGTGATGTCGGTCGAACCGTCCAGCGGCAGTGCCGGGGACACGGTGGTGCTTGAAGGCACTGGCTTTGGGGACGGGCTTCGGGTTTATCTGGGCGGCCATGAGTCGTCGCAGGTCCGTGTCATGTCTGATCGTAAGGCGGAAGTCGTGGTGCCTGAAGGAAGTGGCGATGTCCGCATCCGGACGGTGCAAGGGCGCGCGGACAGAACCTCAGATGTCGTGTTTTCCTATGTGTCGCCGGTATCGGTCGTCGGTGTGTCGCCTGATCAGTCGGTCATCCTGGGGGGCACGACGGTGCAGGTGTTCGGCACCGGATTCACGCCTGGGATGACGCTTTGGCTTGATGGCGTGCAGATCGAGGATGTCACGGTGAATGCGGCGAATATGATCACATTTACGGCGCCGGCGCATGAAAAAGGCGAGGCCCGGCTGATACTTCGCTGTGAGGACGGGACGGCTTGTGCGGAAGCCGGGCTGACATATTTCAATCCGACGGGGATCAACACGAGCGCCTCAGGCGGTGTGATCAATGGGCAGCTTCACGTGACAGTGCTCACGGTCGATACGGCGGTTCCGATCCCGAACGCGACGGTCTATGTGGGCAGCGACCTGAATTCTGCCGTGACCGCGACGACGGACGAGAACGGCCGTGTCTCATTCTTTTTGGATGATCTGAAAGGGGCGCAGATCGTGACGGCATGCGCGCCCGAGCATTCGTGCAACACGCTGCAGCCCATCAATGCCTCTGTAATCACCCTCTTCTTGGAAGACTGGCATGCGAATGACAAAAACTCGTCGGAACAAGATCCGCCGCCTCCGCCGCCGCCTTCGGATGGCGATATGATCAACCCGATCGATGTCACGATCGAGTACACGCCTCAGCCGGCTTATTTCACCGGGACGGTTGGCAGTTTTGGCAAGGAGGAGCTGATTTCAAGCCCTGATCTCGTCAAAGCCGGCATCGTGATGCAGTCTACGCTCAGCCCGTATGCGCCTTATTATCAGTCTGGAGATGTCTATCTTCTTTTGGAAGAGGGCGCGGAATACAAGATCCAGGCGCGCAAGGGCGATGTGGCGCTCGCCCTTGTATGCGGGCTTTACAATCAGTTGACGGGCACGCTGATGCCTCGATATATCGGCGTGAAGCGCCATCAGTTCGTGTATGATGGCGTGGAGATCGTGAACCATCTGGAATGCCCGATACCGCTCAACCAGACGCAGAGCGTCAAGCTGCTCGATCCGCCGCTCCATTCCGGGCCGAATGTCGTATCCGGTTCCGCTTATCTTGAGTTTGGGGATGAGGGATATATCGGGGGCTTCATGAGCGGTCAGTCGGAGACAGATCTCGTCGTGATCACGAACATGCCGCCGCTTCGCGACAGCATCGCAGATGCGCATTTTGCGTATTCGGTGGGGGCATACACGAACATGGGCTATCCGGCGACGGTATTTTACGAGTATGACACGCTGCCGTCCGAAACGCCGCTCGAGGTCGGACCGGCCGCGCCGATTCCCGTTTTCGTCACCAAGCCTTATGACGATGTGCTTTCCCAGGGCGTCGTGTCTTGGACGATCGAGCATCCTCAGAACGTTGATTTCTATTCGCTTGTCATGCGCGATTATCGTTCGTCAGGCGTGGTGCTCGTGAATCAGGCATACCTGCCTGGCAGCGCGACATCTTTTGAGTTTCCGAAAGTCTACCAGTGGGCGGAAGATCATTCCAGCCGCCTCTATATCTCGCTGACGGCTTACAAGTCTGTTCGCGAGGGGTTTGATTTCAACCGCTTTTCGACGGGTGACACGCGATATAATTATATTCATTCGTCTGCGAATACGACGCTTGTCGTGTATGATCCAGAAACGGCAGCGCTGTATTATCCGCAGCACTGATCTCTTGTTTTGCAGGCTATCGGCCAAAGGCCG
>JAFZFY010000213.1 GCA_017555665.1 Pseudomonadota bacterium
CAAAGATGCCGATACGGCAATCAAACAAATCTATGACCGCAAATATCCCTCTGCCTTTGAGCATTATACTGGCGAAATTGTATTGGCTGGCGTGAATTATCATAAAGATAGCACAGATAAAATGCACACGTGCAAGATTGAACGCGTGGTGAAGGGCTAGGCGTATCCCGGTGAATAGCTGATACGCCGCGCATGGCGAGCGTGAGGTATCAAAAGTGATTTGATGTGCCGCGCATGGCGTGCGTGAGGTATCAAAAGTGATTTGATGTGCCGCGCATGGCGTGCGTGAGGTATTGCGCGTGTGGCAATGTGCCGCGCATGGCGTGCGTGAGGTATTGCGCGTGTAGCAATGTGCCGCGCATGGCGTGTTCACAAAAAAAGCGCCGCGTATTGCGAGAGCAATAGCGGCGCGCCGCAGAGCGTATTGGCCGCAGGCCAATAGCGGCGGCCAAAGAATATATATAATGATATGTCTTTTTTATTTTAGGATATCGCTGAGCTTGAAGAACGCGACTTCGTGGGAATCTTGGAGCGTGACGGCGACGAGGTCGTTATCGCTGGCGATGGCGACATATTCAGGCTCGCGCGGGCCGAGTTCGTTCTGAGTGAACTGGATCTGCTTGAGGAGGACAGGCGTGTCGAGAAGCGTGCCGTTGTCGTCGGCGATTTGAATGATGGAAACGCCGGGCTTGCCGTCGTTGAGCGGGCATTTGCCCCATGCGGCCGTTGAATCTTGCTCGTCTGCGGTGATTGCGTATTTTTTGTTGGGAGAGATTGCGACGGCGTCGGGCATCGGGCCCACCGCGACGGAGGTCAGTTTGCTGTCGCCGCCATTTGCCGTCTTGTTGTGCTCGATAATCAGCAGTTCGCCTGCACACGCGGTTGTCTCGCCAGAGCTGGTCTTGGTCGGTTTGGTCAGCGTGATCAGCGTGTGGTCGGCGTCGAACACCGCCGAATTTGTGAATTCATATTCGGACTGGCTGTAGGTGCCGACATAATCTTGATAATAGTTGCTGAGCTTGGAATCGGCGACCTCGAGGTAATAAATCGTGCGCGTTTTGGAGGAAACGGCGATGAGCGAAGGATTGGCGCGACCTGGCACGAAGCGGACGGACTCGATATTTTCACTGTACTGCTGTGTGATGTTTTCGGTGACCTTGATGCTGAGGCCGGTTGCGATGCCCTGTGCGGCGGCGGATTGGTCTTCGATTTTGAGCGAGGTGACGGAGTTGCCGTATTCGTTGGCGACCCAGATGTATGCCGCGTTGCCGACAACGCCCGAGGTGATGCCTTCGGGATAGACTTTGGTCATGTTGTCGTAGCCGGTGCATTGGCCGGTGCCGATGATGTCATCCGTGCCGACGCGCGTAATCAGCTCGAACACGGGGTTTGCCGGATTGGAGACATCGAAGATAATTGCTGCGCCGGAATAGCGGATCGTCGCCGCGAGATAGGTCTTTGCGCCGAGCGTGAAGGCAGTGACCGAGTCGGGGCTGTAAGCGACGCCGGGGAAATCTTCGTCATTGAGGCACGGATAATCGGAGGGAACGATGGCATCTGTGATGCGCGTGTTGGAGACGGCAGCGCCTGTTTCATCGACGATGATGAGGGAATCGCTGGCTTCGCCGGCAATGCCGAAATAGTGCTTGCTGCCGATATCGAATGCGACGATGCCGTCTGGCCAGGCATTGGAGCCGGCATCGTTTGTCGGAAGCTTGGCGATATGGATGCGTGCGTCGGTATCTCCGGCGATGGCATTGGTCTGACCGTTCTGCGGTTCGTTCTGTCCGTTCTGTCCGTTCGGTTCGGTGTTTTCTTTTTCGTCCGAGCAGGCGGAGAGGGCAAAGAGGGCACAGAAGATACAAGCGAGAAGTTTTGGGGTTTTCATATTTATTTCCTTAATATCGGGCTTCGATTTGAAGCAGGAGTTCGTTGTCGTCTACAGATTGGTTTTGGATATCTTTTGACGGCACGGCGTTATTTTCGAGGAAAAAGCTGTATTCGAGGCGAATGGAAAGGATGTCTTCGATGATATTGAGCCTGCCCGCGAGCGTGATGACTTGGTGGTCCCACGAGATGGCGTTGTTGACATCTGGGGTGCGCAGCGTGGTGCCCGAGGTGTTGAGGCGCGTCGCGTCCTGTAGCCAGGTCTGCTCATAGCGCGCGAGGATTTCAACGGTATTGAGATATTCGGCGTCGCGCTGCCAGGTATAGGAAGCCTGCGCATACATACCGATGCGTTTGATGAGCTGTTCCTGCGAGGCGATGCATTCGCCCATGACGTGCACGCCGTAACCGTTGTAAGCGAGGCGGCCGCCAGCCCACCACGCGAGTGCTTCCGTTTCGGCGGAATCAAAGCCGTCGAGCGAGCGGTAATAGGGGTAATCGGAGATGAGCGTGTCGATGCCTTTTTTGGTCGAGAGTTTGCCGAGATTGCCGAACGCCTCGGCGGTGACGCCGTAGGTCTGCAAGCGCAGCAGCAGGGTGCCGGAGGCCGAGTTTCCCGAAAACGGCTTTGCGCTGCCGTAAGAGAGCGTCTTGTAAGACCCAGCATACGTTGGCGAGCCGTGTATCGGCTCGGATTTGAGCGGCCGCATGAATGCGACGGAGCCGTAGAGCGCCAGCGAGGTGTTTTCGGTGAACTCGAACTTCGCGCCGTAAGCCGCGTGATACTCTGGATTTTTCCAGTAATTCGTCGCGATGAGCGGATAGCGCACGGTATGCCTGTGCGTGGCCGCCAGCGAATTCTGGTAGCCGAGTTCCGCACCATGGCTGAACCAGCTTTCGAGCTGCTGTTTGTACTCGAAATAAATCGCGCTCAGGCTAGTGCTGTCTGTCAAGAAGGCGACATTGGCATTGAGCCACAGAAATTCCTTCCAGTTGAGTCGGAACGCGAGTTCGAAGCTGTCGAGTTCGACAAATGGCGAGCGTGTGCCGATGGTTGCGGTATCGGTGGGGCTGTCGTACTTGGGGCCGCCGTCGCCTTGCAAATCGTGCAGGCCGACGCGCGCGCGCCCTTTGATTTCGAGCGTCAGCGCTTTGTAGTCGAGTGTGAAGCGCGGCGGCGCGTGCTCCGTGTCGAATTCGTCGAACGCCTGCGCCTCGGGAACGGGCAGGCATAGCAGCGCGAGCAAAAATGTTGCGGCATAAAGCAATCCGCCAAGAATATGAAACTTGTTTGACATGATGTTTGATTTCTGAAGACAGCCGGTGTGAAGCAATATGGTCTTCAGAATAATCTGAGGCTGAATCCCTTCGCCGGCATGATCCGAACAGGTTCTACGGGTTTGATCTCAGGCACATTTGAACTGGGCCACCCCGTCAGTCAGGCGCGGGCTAGTATCACTTTTTGCCCGTGCAATAAAGCTGTTTTTTAGGCGGTAGGCAGTAGGCAGTATTGAGCATGATAATGGTTCTGGGGTTTATACTGCGGGCATGGCGTGGCGCGATTGTCGAGTACAGCAATGTTTTTTACATTGCTCAAGCCAAAATCTCGGTGCAGCTAACTATTGCCTACCATCTATTGCCTATTGCCTGCCAACGACTGCCACCATATTTCAGAAAAATCATACGGGCTGAGTAATAGTGAGGGGAACTTGTAATGATGCTTTTCACGCCGAATTAGAGTATTTAAGCGTGGATGAGATCTCGATGGGATCTGAAAAACTTTAATATGGGAGCAGATATGGCAGAAAATAATCAGGGCAATCAGAACTCAAATAATACCGAAAGCGTCGTATCGACAGGCAGTTGGTTTGTCTTTATGTTTTTGATGACGATTCCGATTCTGAACGTCATCCTCGTGCTTGTGGAGGCGTTTGGCAGCGGCAGCAATAAGAACAAGCAGAACTTTTGTCGCGCGGCGATACTGTGGGTTGTCTTGGGGATTGTCGGGATAATCGTGTGTGCTGTGCTGTTTGGGGCTGCGATCAGCGCGATGATTAATAGCGTGGACTGGAACAATGTCCATCTTGGATCGTCGAGTCTCTCCGACGCAATGGAGCAGATCGAGAAGGCCAAAGAAGCGGCCGAAGCTGCCAAGGGCACGCCTGCACCGTAATTCCTGTTATTTTTGGGGGGGGGG